>CANQRJ010000029.1 GCA_947626215.1 uncultured Bacilli bacterium | reverse complement strand
TAATAAAAATGAACCGACATGTGGTTATACAGGAGATAGTTCAGATTGCAACAAATATGAATCTATAGAATTAAATCAAGATGGAAATAATGGATGGATTTATTATAATTCAAATAGTCAAATAGCAAGTACAACAGGAAACTATACTGGAATTTATGATATGGTAGGAAGTGCCTGGGAATATGTCATGGGCGTGATGCAATCAAGCACAGATAGTGCCATACCTGCAACAGGCTCTAGTTCTACAGAAAATTCAGGATTTAAAGGACCTTATTCAAACGGATCAGGAATAAATGATAATGGACTTGAATTTCCAAGTAATAAATACTATGATTTATATGAATATGGTACGTCGCAAGAACAATATCAACGAGGACACCTAGGAGATGGAACAAAAGAATTTGGAAAATTTTATTATACTAAATACATTGATAATAGTAAACCAATAAGATATATCGGAAGTTATAATGTAGATTTAGCATATTTTGTAAGTTCTGTTCATCCGTGGTTTATGCGTGGAGGTTCGCGTTGTGATGGGACAGATGCTGGTATCTTTAGTTTTCTTGGACGTACTGGAAATGAAGATTCTGACTTTAGTTTTCGCGTTGTTTTAACGCCTTAAAAAAGATTATCAAATAAAATAAAATTGATAATCTTTTATTCTAAAAATTAAATAATTTTTGTTTCGTTTATATCTAAATTTTAATTGCTTTTTTCTTTTGTTTCATTCTTTTTTTTCTCTTTATTATTTATTATTTTTATGTCTGTTTTATTAAATATTTTAGCAAGTGTACCTTTGTTTCTTAAACTATGATATTTTTTTTCTGAAATAGGTAAATCGTATTCTCCAATATATTCATAAATTCTAGGATTAAAACCTAATTTGAATTGATTTAAACCATAATAAGGATTTTCTTTAGAAAAATCACCAGTCATTCCATTTAACTCGGCATAGTCATAATTTTCTTTATAATATTCTAATATTTCATGATGTAAAAAATAATTCGCGTCAAAAGATTTATATTTTTTATCATAACCACTCATTAAAAAATAAATACGATTTTGATAATGAATGACAAGAGCTCCGGCAATATAAATTTTATCTTTTTGTTTATTCATTTCTGTTGCAAATTCAACATCATGTTTATAAGATAATAACTTACGATCTGAATCCATTTTTTGGTTAATATATTTATTTGAATGATTCTTTTCTAATAACTGATTATAGTAATTGTTTTTATCAAGTTCTAATTCATATAATTTACGAGCATTTACTAAAAACTCTTCGGAATGAATACTTACTAAAAATAAATCAATCATATCATTTCTTTCAAACACATTATAATAATCTTTATAATAAAAAGAATTTATATTTCTTTTCTTATAGATAAATTTTTGTAAAATATCCATGCCAGACTTTTCAGAATGTTCTAAATGTAGTCCCTTTAATGTAGCACGATTAATTTTATTTCTAGTATTTTTGTTAATGTTTTTAATATCATAATTTTTTAAAGATACTACGGCACTGAAACGAGGAAGAATCGATTCAAAATATAAGTTATCTTTTAGTTTTAAAAAGCCTAAATTCTCTAATATGTTTTTAATGTCATAATTCCAATTATAAGTTTTCACTCCATTGCTTGGATCAATTTCACTAATCGCAATCTCAGGATTGATTTTAATAAATACAACATGTTTCTTTTTATAATATAATTTTAAAGCTAAAACAAATTCTTTTAATAATTCTTCATTAAAATAATCTAAAATAAAACCTTTAGGAGCATAGCCATATTTTGTATGAAAAGAAATCGTTTTAATAAGAATTAAAGAAGCCGCTTTAATTTGTCCATATTCATTTACAAAGCCAATTAAATCATAATCATAACCATTTTCACCCATTAATAAAGCATAGTTTAGAGTTTGATAATGAGTGGCTAAAGGACTTTCATTTACAAACGAAGTAAACTCTTCAATCGATAATTCTCTTAACTCCATAGGTATCACCCCTTTTTTAATGAAGTATATACTATCATATTTTAATAAAAAATGCAAATACTTTAATCTTGTGCTATAATAGACTCATAAAGGAAGTGCAAAAATGTTAAAAAAATTATATTTGGATCGAAATGGCAACCTAGATTTCCGTAAGATCGTTTCTTTTGTATTGATTGGCTTATTTCTTATTATTACTTTGTTTAGTAGCTTTCAAACTATTAATTCAGGAGAAATTGGACTGAAAATCCGTTTTGGAAAAGTAGTAGATACCAATTTAAAAGAAGGATTTAATTTAAAAATTCCTTATATAGAAAACATTGTAACAATGAGTATTAAAGTTCAAAAAACAGAAATGGCGACCTCATCTGCAAGTAAGGATTTGCAAGATGTTTCTACGACATTAGCAGTAAATTATCGAGTGAATTCCGATGAAGCAGTAAATCTATATAAAACCATAGGAAGTGATTATGTAAGCATTATATTACAACCGGCAATTCAAGAATCTGTTAAATCAGTGATTTCTAAATACAATGCAGAAGAGTTAATCACCAAAAGAAATGAAGTGTCCGATTTAGCATTAACAACCTTACAAGAAAAAGTTCAAAAATATGGAATTATAATTGATGAATTTAATATTATCAATTTGAATTTTAGTGAAGAATATTCAAATGCTATTGAAGCCAAACAAGTAGCAGAACAACAACTTGAAAAAGCAAAATTAGAAGCTGAAGCAAAATTAGTAGAAGCAAACGCGACAAAACAAGCAAATGATTTATTAAGACAAACATTAACCAAAGACGTTTTAATAAAACAATTTATTGAAAAATGGAATGGCGTCTTACCAGAAAATTATGCAGGTGAAGATATCTTATCAATTTTTAATTTAGGAGGAAATTAATATGTATAATAAAGATGAAAAAAAAGAAAGAAAAAGCTTTCAAGAAATATTTCAACAAGTATTTCATAGAAGAACAAAAAGATTACTCACAAATGTAGACCGGTTATTCACAAACATTATGTGGATGGAAATTGGTTTATCTGTAGTAGCTATCTTATTTGGAGTACTATTCTTATTAAATCCAGAAATGAGTTTAACCGTAATAGGAGTTTTATTTGGAATATTAATTATCGCATTTGGTATTCTAGATATTTATGCGTACCTTAAAAGAAGAGAAATTTATTTCTTCCGTTTCTATATTGTTTATGGCATTTTAGGAATTCTTCTTGGCGTATTAACATTAATTAATCCATTTGTATTTACACAAGTTATTACCATATGGTTAGGGTTGTGGATTCTTTACTTATCTATTTTAAAAATTGATTTAAGTTTTAGATTAAAAACCATTGGTGAAAAAAGTTGGTTAACCATCTTAATAAGTGCTATTTTAAGTGTTTTTATGAGTATTTTAATTTTTATTAATCCATTTAGTAATATTTTAATCACTCAATTAGTAGGAGCTTATTTAATATTAAGTGGAATTTTAAATGCAACAAATGCCGTGTTAACGAAAAATAGATCTATTGATTTTTTAGAAAATTTATAAGAGGGAAAACCTCTTTTTTTATTCCGATTTGCAAAAATATAAAAAATATCATATAATACTTACACGAGGTGAGTATTTTGAAGATAGAGGATGTAGAATTAACAAATATAGCCGTAAGACAAAGTCAGTACCCAACAGACAATTTAAAAGAATTTTTATTAGTAGGAAGAAGTAACGTGGGAAAATCTAGTTTTATTAATGCTTTAATTGGTAGAAAAAATTTTGCAAGAACTTCTAGCAAGCCTGGAAAAACTCAAACTTTAAATTTTTATCAAATTAATAAAACGTTTTATTTAGTAGATGTTCCTGGGTATGGGTATTCGAAACTATCCAAAGATACGGATAAAAAAATAGGTTTGATGATTGAAGAATACTTAAAAAATAGAACTGATTTAAAAGAAGTATTTATGTTAATTGACTATCGACATAAACCAACTGAAGACGATATTTTAATGTACAACTTTTTAAAATATTACAATATCCATATTATTATTGTGGCAACAAAGTATGATAAAGTAGGAGCATCCGGAAGAGCAAAACAAGACAAATTAATTAAAGATACTTTAAAATTAGATCATGATTTCATTAAATTTTCTGCAACAACGAAAAAAGGTAGAGATGAAATCTTAAAAATTATTGAAGAAACATTGCAATCATAAGAAAAATGTGATAAATTATACTGTATTGGAGGGACAAAAAATGTTAGAAACATTAGAAACAATTCTTTTAGTCATATCTGTACTTATTATTGCTTTAGTCTTATTACAAAGTAATAAAGCAAGTGGAGATGCAGGTCAAATATTTTCAGGCGGGAATGATCGACTATTTGGAGTCGTAAAAGAAAGAGGAATGGAGTTAGTTATAACAAGATTGACGGCTATTTTAGGCGTGGCATTCTTTATCATTTCTTTAATTTTATTTTTATTTGTTTAAAAATCTTAATTGGTTAGGAAGAAGATAAAATCATTCTATAAAGGGTGATTTTTTTATTTTGAAAATTTGAAAATCTGTTTTGGCTAAGTTATAATAAATTTACGAGGTGATTTGTAAATTATTATGACAAAAAATGTACAGGAATTATATATTTACATAGATGACTCAGGGGTCATTCATCAAAATGAACCATGCGCGGTATATGGAGGAATTTTGTTTTTAAATATGGTTGAAAAAGATATTTTTATTAAAAAATATCGTAAATTTTTAAATGGTATAAAATGTAAATATTGTAAATATAATGTCGAAAATTGTCATCATAAATGTCCAGAAATCAAAGATACCCTTATGTATAATTTACATAAAAAGAGATTGATGGAAATGTTAAAAAATGAAATGTGTTTTGCAGTTATTATTAATAATCAGAAAATTAGTAAAGAAATATTAAATAAAAAAAGTTCCAGAGGAAGATATAGAGATTATACACAAAGAATTTTAATTAAAAGAATTTTACAAAAATTGATAGTAGATCAAAAAATAAATCCTAATTTACCTTTACAAATTATTCTTCGATTAGATAAACAGGTAAATATTTTAAATATTGAAAGAAATTTTTTAAATGATTTAATAAAAGAATTTACAAAAGGTATGAATAATATAAAGTATTTTAGTTATTTTCCTCCTATTTTTCATTCTAGGCTAAATATTGACTTGAAATATTTAAATTCTAAAAATCATGTACTTATTCAATGTGCAGATATTATTGCAGGAGAAACTAGACGTTATTATTTAAAGAAAAAAGTAAAGGAATTAACATTTTTGAAATTGATTTTATATATGCCTTAGAGATTAGCACTTTAATATTGACACTGCTAAAAAACTGTGCTATAACATTATTTAGAAAGAAGTGATGATATGGCAAAGAAACAATTTAAAGCCGAATCAAAAAAATTAATGGATTTAATGATTAATTCTATTTATACGAATAAAGATATCTTTTTAAGAGAATTAATCTCTAATGCAAGTGATGCAATTGATAAACTACATTATCGTTCTTTAACGGATAAAAGTATCAAAGTAAAGAAAAATGATTTTGAAATCTTTATTTCTATTGATAAAGAAAATAGAAACTTAATCATTAAAGATAATGGTTGTGGTATGACAAAAGAGGAACTTGAAAATAATTTAGGTACGATTGCTAAATCAGGTTCTCTTGCTTTCAAAGAAGAACATGATCCAAAGAAAAACATTGATATTATTGGTCAATTTGGTGTTGGTTTTTACTCTGCTTTTATGGTGAGTGAAAAAATCACTGTAAATTCTAAGGCTTATGGTGAAAAAGAAGCTTATTCTTGGGTTTCTAGTGGAATTGATGGCTATGAAATTAAACCTTGTGAAAAAGAAGAGTATGGAACTGAGATTATTTTAAAAATTAAAGAAAATACGGAAGATGTTAATTACGATGATTATTTATCAGATTATCAAATTCAAGATTTAATTAAAAAATATTCAAATTACATTACTTATCCGATAAAGATGGAAGTAGAGCATCGTCATTTAAAAGAAGGAACAGAAAATGAGTATGAAACGCATAAAGAAATTGAAGTTATTAATGATATGATTCCTTTATGGAAAAGAGAAAAATCGAAAATTACGGAAGAAGAATACAATACATTTTACAGTGATAAATTCTTTGATTATGAGAACCCTTTAAAAGTCATTCATACCAGTGCAGAGGGAATCGTAAGTTTTGAATCTTTACTTTATATTCCATCTCATGCTCCATATGACTATTACACCAAACAATATGAAAAAGGATTACAACTTTATTCAAATGGAGTTTTAATCATGGAAAAATGTGAAGATTTACTTCCAGACTATTTTAGTTTTGTAAAAGGAGTTGTAGATTCTCCTGATCTTTCTCTTAATATTTCAAGAGAGATTTTACAACAAGATAAAAATTTAAAATTGATCGCGAAAAATATTGAAAATAAAATTAAAAAAGAACTTCTTACTTTAATGAGAGAAGATAAAGAAAAATATGAAAAATTTTGGGAAAGTTTTGGAACTCAAATTAAATTTGGTATTTATGACCAATTTGGCATGAATAAAGATAAATTAGTTGATTTATTATGGTTTGCAACTTCTAAAAATAAAGACTATCTTTCTTTGGAAGATTATGTAACTGAGATGAAAGAAGACCAAAAAAGCATTTATTATGCTTGTGGTGAAACGTTAGATAAAATTGAAATGTTACCACAAGTGGAAAGAGTAAAAGAAAAAGGCTATCAAATTTTATATTGTACCGATTCAGTAGATGAATTCGCGCTTAAAACATTAGATTCTTATAAAGAGAAAAAATTTGTGAATGTTTCTAAGGAAGATCTTGATTTAGATAGTGAAGAAGAAAAGAAAAATTTAGAGAAATTAAACGAAGATCATAAAGACTTATTCACATTTATGAAAGATGAATTAAAAGAAGTAGAAGAAGTAAGATTTACGAATCGTCTTAAAACACATCCAGTTTGTTTAGCAACAGTTGGAGATATCTCTATTGAAATGGAAAAAGTAATGAACGCTATGCCAGTGGATCAAAAAGTAAAAGCTCAAAAAGTATTAGAAATTAATTCTTCTCATAAGATTGCAAAGAAACTTGAAGAATTATATGAAAAAGATAAAGATGCTTTAAAAGATTATACGAAAATATTATATGCAGAAGCCCGAATGATTGAAGGACTTCCTATTGAAAATCCAACTGAACTTGCAAGTTTAATTTGTGAAAAATTATCAGAATAAATAAGAACCTACAATAAAATTTGTAGGTTTTTTCATGAGATTTATAATATTTTTACATTTTTTATTTTTTCTAATATTTTTATTATTTATGGAATTATAGTTGAAAATCACTTGAAACCCAAATTTTTCTTTGCTATAATAACAGACGTAAAGCAATGAGGAAAGAGTAGTAATAAATAAGTGATTTTAAAGAGAGTTTGGAGTGGGTGGAAGCCAAATAAAGAGCTATTTATGAATTCGCTTTCTAAGTCTTAGAGAGAAAACTTTAAGCGTTTGCCTCGTTACGGCTAAATAAGTTAGTTTATAAACTATAAATTAAGGTGGTACCACGAATGTATTTCTCGTCCTTATATTTATAGTTTTTTTTATGAAGAAGGAGGTTTTATGAATCAAAAATATAAAATTTCATTTAAAATTAGAAAAAATAAAAGGAGGAATCTAAAATGAATCAAAAAGAAATATTAGAAAAATTGGAAAGTGAAGTCTCTTCTATTCAAAAAATAGGGGAATTAAACGATTTTAAAGTAAAATATATGGGTAAAAAAGGAATTATTTCTGAGTTAAATAGTAAAATTAGAGAAATTCCAAATGAAGAAAAAAAAGCTTATGGAGAGAAAGTAAATGAGTTAAAAAATAAATTTAATGAGTTATTTGAAACTAAAAAGAACGAATTAGAAATGGCTCTTTTAAACGAAAAATTAAAAAATGAAACAATTGATATTAGTTTGCCTTCTACAAGAATTCCAATGGGAAATCCAAATATTTTAGAAAAAATTATTGAAGAAGTAGAAGAATTACTTATGAGTATGGGATACGATGTCGTAGATGGTCCTGAAATAGAAGAAGATCGTTTTAACTTTGAGTTATTAAATATTCCAAAAGGACATCCTGCAAGAGATGCTCAAGATACATTTTATCTAAAAGATGAAGAAATTTTACTACGAAGTCAAACATCTCCTGTTCAAGCAAGAACCATGTTAGAGAAAAAAGGTTTGGAACCCATTCGAATGATTTGTCCTGGAAAAACGTATCGAAGAGATGATGATGATGCGACCCACTCTCATCAATTTATGCAAATAGAAGGTTTATTAGTGGATAAGGATATTAGTTTATCTGATTTAAAAGGCACTTTTGATATCATTGCAAAACATTTATTTGGAAGTAGTACTGAAACAAGACTCAGACCTAGTTATTATCAGTTTACGGAGCCATCTGTAGAATTAGATATTAGTTGTTTTAAATGTAAAGGATCTGGATGTGCGTTATGTAAAAATACAGGTTGGATTACCGTAGCAGGTGCAGGAATGGTTCATCCAAATGTTTTACGTAACTGTGGTTATGATCCTTCCATTTGGAGTGGCTTTGCATTTGGATTTGGAGCCGAACGACTTGCGATGCTTAAATATGGTATCAGTGACATTAGAACATTTTATTTGACAGATTTAAGAGTCAATAAAGGATTTGATAGAATAGAGGTGCAAAATGATTAGTTTAGAATGGGTATCTGATTATATCGATATTTCAAAAGAAGATTTAAAAGAATTAGCCGTTAAAATTACCAAGGCAGGAATTAATGTGGAAAATGTGATTACGAATCATATTGACCATTTAGTAATTGGAGAAATTTTGTCGTGTGTTCATCATCCTAATTCTGATCATTTGCATGTTTGTGAAGTAAAAGTAAGTGATACTACAACAACTCAAATTGTCTGTGGGGCTCCTAATGTAAGAGAAGGTCTTAAAGTTTTGGTAGCACTTCCAGGGGCGATTTTACCAGGAAATTTTGAAATTAAAAAAAGTGAAATTCGTGGAGTGGAGTCTAATGGAATGCTATGTGCCTTATTTGAACTTGGCTTAGAAGAAAAAACAGAAGAAACTTATGCCAAAGGAATTTATGAATGTGATCAAGATGCCGTCGTGGGAATGGACGCGATGAAATATTTAAAACGAGATACTTGTCTATATGAACTAGATATTCATAAACATAGAAATAATGATTGTTATTACCATATTGGTTTTGCTTATGAAATTGCATCGATTTTAAATAAAAAAGTCACGTTACCATCTTTAGAAATTCATCCAATAGAAGATTCGATAAAAAATCATTTTGATTTAAAAGTAGAAACCGAAAAATGCCCATTTTATTTAGCAAAAATGGTAACAGGAGTAAAAATAAAAGAATCTCCAGACTTTATTAAAAAAAGACTTTTAGATGCAGGAATGAGACCGATTAATAATGTAGTAGATATTTCAAATTATGTCATGTTAGAATTTGGTCAACCTCTTCATTTCTTTGATAAAGATAAATTAGGAGATAAAATAGTAGTAAGAGATGCCAAAGAAAATGAATGCATTACAACATTAGATAATAAAGACCGTATATTAAATTCAAAAGATATCGTAATTACAGATGGAAATCAACCTGTTTGCATTGCAGGAGTGATGGGTGGATTAAATACTGAAGTTGATGAAAACACCAAAAATATTTTAATTGAAAGTGCTATTTTTGATGCAGTAAGTATTAGAAATACCGCATCTCACTTAAATTTAAAAAGTGAGGCTTCGATAAGATACGGAAAAGGGCTAAGCTATGAGTATACTGAAATGGCAATTTTAAGAGCTTGTCACTTATTAGAACAATATGCCGATGGCGTGGTTTTAAAAGATACAGTAAGTCATGATAAAGTAGATAAAACACCAAAAGTTGTAACATTTGAATCTCAAGAAGTCAATAAATTACTTGGAATAGAAATTGATCCAAAAGATATGGAAACAGAATTAGATCGACTAGGTTTTTCTTATGAAAGAAACAAAAATACTTTTACAGTAACCATTCCATCCAGAAGATTAGATATTGATCCAAATGTGAACGATATTGCTGAAGAAATAGGAAGACTTTATGGTTATCATAATTTAGTTTCTACTTTACCAAAAGTACCTATTAAAAGAGGAGAATATGTCGGAGACGTAAAATACCGTAAATTTATTTCAAAAAGACTTCGGGCTTTAGGATTAAATGAAACTAAAACGTATACTTTAATTTCACCAGATATGGCTCGTTTATTCCGTTATGAAGAAAAAGAAAGTATGGTATTACCAAATCCAATGAGTCTTGATAAATCTGTAATAAGAACGACTTTACTTCCTTCTTTATTAAATATTTATGAGTATAATAAAGCAAGAAAAGTAAGCGATGTGCTACTTTATGAAATTAGTAAAACTTATGATAAAGATTTTATCGAAGACACAAAAGTTTCTATGTTATTAAAAGGAAATTATATGGTAAATCCTTGGAATCATTCCACTTTAAAAGTAGATTTCTATTTACTTAAAGGAATCATCGAAGATCTATTAGATTCTCTAGGTCTTAAAAATAGATATACTTTTTTAAAAAAGGAAATAGAAGGTCTTCATCCAGGCGTATCTGCAAGTATTTTAGTAGATAGGGAAGAAGTAGGAATTGTAGGTAGAATTCACCCAAATTACAACAAAGATGAAATTTATATAGCAGAATTATCCATGTCTAAATTAATTCGAAAAGTAAAACCTATTAAATTTAAAGATGCTTATAAATATCCAAGTATGGAAAAAGATATGGCCTTTATTGTAAAAAAAGAAGTACAAGCAAGTGAAATCGAAAGTATTATTAAAAAACAAGGTGGAAGACTTCTTACAGATACTCAAATATTTGACGTTTATGAAGGAGAAAATGTAGGAAGTGATGAAAAATCTGTAGCATTTCATTTAACTTTCCAAGACGAAACAAGAACTCTTACAGAAGAAGAAGTTATGAATGTATTTAATAATATTATTGAACATGTAGAAAAAGAATTGAATGCTACATTAAGAGATAAATAAAAATCGCATTTTTAGCGATTTTTTTATGGCATTAAAACAAGGCGAAAACTGCGGTCGGTAGTCGCACTCCCGTTGAGACTATTGAAGGCAAACACACCAACGTCTGCCCCGTCATGACGTGAGCCACCACGTCCAAACCATGGATAATCAGAATACACAAAAGCTGCTAAATCCACATTGTAGCTACTAACATAACGTTCTGTTCCTGTTTCACCCTTTTTGTAAGAAACACTATAAAACGGACCAATTTCTTTTGTTGCATCTCCTAAAATACCTCTTTGATATTCTACATTTGTTGTTCTATAATCATATAAGTCGTAATACTTCTTACTTGGCCAAGGCTCTCCAGTTGTATTTTCTTTATCTGTTTGATTATCACATGTAGGGCAACTATATGGTCCTGTAAAACCTGAATTATTTATTTTACTTTTTCCACTTGCTGGAGCACTTGTATTAGTATCAGCTGCCTGTATCACTCCCATAATATATTCCCAAGCTCCTCCAACCATATCAAACACCCCATAATAATTTTCTGTAGTACTTGCTACGGTACTTCCTTTATTATAGTAACTTTGAATTTGATCTCCATCTATGTTTAATGCAGTTGTTTCATACCAATTACAACTTTCTTTTGTTCCAGTAAAACCACAGGATGGGTCGAATGTAGCAGACATTCCTGTTATATAACTTTCTGAATTATTAATTCTTACTTCACTACAATTTTTATTGTCCTTATCACATAGTCCATATTTACTTTGAGTTAAGTATGCTACTGCTCCCCACTCAGTATTTTTCATCATATGACTTTCTAATTCTCTTTGATAATTATAACTGGTATAAAAAGCATTGGCTACTTGAATCCCTCTCCATGAATATACATTTGGTTTAATGATTACTTTTGCAGAATTATTTTCATTTCTTTCTGCACCTGTTGTATTCCATGTATTAATATCTGGTGTTACATCGTCATTCTTACTATTTTGATTATATCCGGTTTCAAATTTGCTTACCCACATGCCATCGCTATCAAAGGCTACAAATGCGGGATGAGTTAAATATTCACCTTTTGAAGTTCCTCTTTGAACTCCCTTATCCTTTGTTTCAAATATAATTTCAAAAGCATTACTTGATGCTTGATTGGGATATTTTTCATAGAACTTACTCACATTTTCAACATTTATAGTACCTTCTACAGTTGTATATCCATTATAGGTGCTTTCGCTTTCTTTTAATTTATATTTATATCTGGGAATCCACACAAAATATGATTCGATGACGCTTTCTTGTATTTCATCTCCTGGTTTATAATGATCTCTTTCTCCATCTTTTAATATCACTGCATTCGCCCATTTTTTTTGTTCATAACTATACCAACTCGTTGTAATATCTGCCTTTGTTACTTTTCCTCCTGGAGTAGATCCTTCGTAATTCACATCACTTGGTTTTTCGTTATCACTGATTGTAATAGGAATGAGTCTTCCATTTCCTAAATCTGGAATGGCTCCATTTAAAATTCCTTCTTTATATATTTGTTTAAAATATAAATAACATTTTGTCTTTGTTGTACTTACATTATTTAATTCGATTCCCCATTTCTCTTCATTCCAATTTACATTACTAATTTTTGTATTATTAAGTACATCTTTACAATAACTACTACTTGTATCTAAGGAATAATTTGAGTCTTTATTTGGAATTTCA
>CANQRJ010000028.1 GCA_947626215.1 uncultured Bacilli bacterium | reverse complement strand
CCACATGGGCAGGCACTTGTCTTAATACATAAGACTCCTTCATTATAATATCATTTTATGAAAATAGCAAGTTTTTTTCACTATTTTTTCCGAAAAAAACTACTTTTCTTGATTTTCAAGTTCTTTTTTTCTTTCTTCCATCCAAATTGGAAGTTGTTTTTTTAAAGGTGCAAAACCATGATCAATCGTTTCATCTTTTTGAATCCCATATTCTGTATTTTTAATACTACATTTTAATTTTTTATTTTCTTCATCGACTTCTAAAATGACACAAGGAATCACGTCTCCTATAGTTCCATAATTCGTTACATCTTTTACAAAATGATCACTTAATTCTGATATATGAATTAATCCTGTGTATTCTTCATCAAAAGACAAAAAAATACCATATTTTTCAAAACCTGTCACAGTTCCTTTTACAACCTCTCCTTTTTGATAATTTTTCATAACTTTTTTCACCACTTATACCCATTATAAACAATTTTTCTTTACTTGTGAAGTTTAAAATCTTATAATAGAAAAGAAAAGAGGTCTTTTTATGTCAAAAGATACTGAAACAATTCAAAAAATTAAAGAACTATTAGACGATATTCGTCCATTTTTAAATATGGATGGTGGGGATATTGAATTTATTAAATATGAAGACGATTACTTGTATATAAAACTTTCTGGAGCATGCGCGATGTGTGGATACCAAGATGTCACGATAAAAGATAATATTGAGTCTTATATTAAAGAAGATATCCCTCAATTAAAAGGAGTTATTAATGTAGAATTATAACTCTTTTTTTATAATCCATGGAATAGGTTCTAATGGAAAAAAACAGTTCATATAAAGCCAAACATCTTTTAAAAAATTTTCATAATCATTGATTTGATCAATCAAAGGTAATAAGATGTCGTCACTTTCGTTTTCTTCTATAATTTTTTCATGTAAATCAAAATAATAAGATGGATATAATAGCCTTGCATAAAGCATTGATAAACTATAAAAATCTGGTTTTCTTAAATCAATATATGCTTTTAAATCAATCATCGCATCTTCTTTATTTTGAAAAAACATACTTTTTATATAACTGGCAATGTCTCTTACTTCGATATCGAAAATAAAATTTAAAGGATTGTCAAAATTTAAACGTAAATTGGGATACACCACTCTTCGATGAGATAACACAATAGGTAAGTCTTTAGGTTTTGGAATATTTTTTTCCACAAACTTTGCATAGCTAATTGCATTCTCGGCAAGTCCAATATAATAACTAAAACTATTTAATATGACGGGATGGTCTTTTCCTAAAAGACTCACTTGATACTCAAAATAATCTACTTTACTACTCCATAGATTTGCCCATTCATTTCGATATAAAGAACTTTTTTCATTATTTAAAATCAATTGTTTTTGAAATTCCATGATTTCTAATAATCCATACTGAATGGTGGGATTTGTCACTTCTACTAATACATAAGGAGTATCATTCACATTTGTTAAAAAAGTGCCTGATACATTTCTTACAAAAGGAAATATTGGTACTCTTTTTTTGAAAAGTTCATCCATTACATTCAAAAGTTCTTGAAATTCTTTTTCATTTCTTTTTACTTTTGTAAAATAATAAATATTTCCTTTCCATTGAAAAACTGAGTAATTTTTTTGCTCTTCTATATTTTCAATTTCTAAATGATAGGCATATAAAATATTTTCTTTCATATTTCATTATATGAAAAAAAGTTTAAGATTATCTCTTAAACTTTAAGCGGCTTTTCCTAAACTACGAGAAATGTCATCTCCATAAATTGGTGTAGCAGTTGGAATTGGTTCTACATTCGTTACTGGAGGTACTTCTAAAGTTGGTGCACTTTCTAAAGTATTATTTATAGGAGGTTCTGCTTGAGGTTCTAACACACTTGGTGTTCCTTGTGGGATTTCTTCTTTTGGTGTTAATGATTCTGAAATTTCTTTACGACTATTAATAATGTCATAAGTGGCATTTAAGTTTTTACCACATTCTTCCATTTGTTTTAAGACATTATTTACTACGTCAGATACTTCTTGTTTATATTTTTCTGTCAAGTCAGAAATCGTTTGTTTCGCATTTTCTATCATTTCATTTACACTATTGATATTTACAATTTCAGATATATTTTTTGAGTTGTTTTCATTATTTGTTTCGATGTTATTTTCTACAGGTGTTTCAGTAACAGGAGCAGTTGCATCCATCACAGGAGTACTTTCGGTGACTGTTGGAGTTACTGCTACAGTTTCTTGCATTACACTTGGTTCAACCGTAGGCGTTGGAATTGGCATTACAGGACTTTCTGATGGTGTCACAACTTCATTATTTTCTACAGGATTACTATCTATTACAGGTGATGTTCCACCCGTTGTAGAATCTACAGGCACTTGATTTGGGATGGTAGGTATTTCTGATGGTGTATCCATAACAGGTGCAGGGTTTTCGATAACATTTTGACTTTCTCCTACTCCATTTTCTTGTGGTATTTCAGAAGGGGTTACTGATGTATTTACAGGAGGAGTTTCCACATTATTATTTTCTACATTTTGAGGAATATTTACCGTTTCTTCCGTTTTTTCTTGTGGAGTTTCAGTAGGAGTTTCTAATGTAGGTGTACTTACAGGAGGTACAACATTATTATTTTCTATATTCTCTTGAACAGGTGTTTCTTCTTTTACGGTAGATATCCATTTATTTGCATTGACTTTTAAAGCATCTACTTGTGTTGGATTTACGGCTAACTGAGTTGCATTTGATAATGTTCTTTTTACTTCAGGTACTTGGATTCCTTCAATTTCTCCTTCAGTTAATGTATCTTTAATTAAATTAATAATTACTTGTTTTACTTCAGTCCATGCATTTGCATCATTAATTTCTTGATATAGTCCATCTTTTTCCCATAAAAATTCAAGAACTTTGTTTCCATTATTTAATTCATTTTTATCACAAACTAAAATAGGTATATTTTTAATATTTGGTCTTGCATCACTTATGGATTTAAAATGACAAACAAGGATTTTTTCTTCTTTTTCTCCATTTGGATTTTCTAGAATTATTTTTTCATTCATACAAATTCCCTCTATTCTATAAAAATTATAACAAAAAAGATTGCTCTTCGCAACCAAAAATTTAATCTTGTGTGTTTTCTTTACTTAAAATAAAATATTTACAGTTATATGCACAGTTATTTTTTAAATATTCTTCTACTTTATCAATATCATTCATTTCTTTAAAATTGGGATTTGTTTTACTATTAAAGCCTTTTAATCTTAATTTTCCATAAGCCCAATCCCCTACTATATAGTCAAAATCATCAAAATAATCGGTATATTTTTTTTCTAATTCTTCTAAATCTAAACCCTCTTTTTCATTTTTTAAAACTGAATACTTTTTTTCATTTAATGTTATATATTCCATAATTCGCCACCTCTTAATAAAAGAATATTAAAACTAAAACAAATACTGCTGTTGCTAAAATACTTGAAAAAAGTAAAAAATCTACATACCCATTTCCACTTGTAATTCGATTGCCATATTTCTTATAATAATTTACTGCTTTTTGTAAAATCTCATCTTTATCACTAAGATTTGCATCCACTTTAAAAAACTGATAAACTTGATTATTGACGGCTCTTAAATCCATATCGTTTAAGGCACTAATCTGCTCTAAGGTATAACCTGCAAGTGTATATGCCTCTGGAATGAGTGTACTTCTTCTTAATTCTTCTAAAGAAAAATTATGGCTATATTGATAAGAAACACTTTGTAAATATAATGAGAGTTCATTTGGATCTACAGTATATTTTGTTATATCATTTTGAATGTAAGGATTTGGATTTTCTTTGATATATAAAAACTTTTTAAATTCTTCTAATACTTCCTCTTTAGTATGCATTACTTTTTCTTTTAAGAAAAACATATCAATTAAATATTTTTCGATTTTGATAAATGCCGTATTGGGTCTTTTATTTTCATTGATTTCTTTTTGATAGACTAAAAATAAGTTTTTAAAATCTTGGACAGATTCATTTGGAAAACCATATTTTGATAAATTACTATCAAATCCACCCATATTATGTTCATTTTGTGTAATATAAGGGTTAATAATATCTAGCTCTCCATAAATAAATATTAATGTACGAATGACAAACACTGGAAAAGAAGAAAAAATAGGTTCTTCTGGTTTTTCTTTATATTTTAAATAATTTTCGATTGCTTGTGATAACATGATATTTATAAATGGTTTTCCAATCATAATTTTTCACCCTAATAAAATCATACCATAAAATTTATGGAAAAGAAATATCAAAAAATGCACTTCTTGTTTCCATGTAACCCCCATAGAGATTTGGTACGACTCCTTGAATAACTTTTGAATCCAATAAAATCTCATAGGAAAGCGTATTTTCTTTTTGAGTTACTGGGGTTAAAATTTCATAAGTAATTTTAATTTCTAAATAAACTTCAAGTAAAGCATTATTGATTCCATAATTTTTAGCTCTTGTTTTTACAGTTGAAAAAACAGAACCAATGTATTGAATGAAAACAGGTATTTTAGGTCCTAAACTCGCTAAGAAAACAGAGTCACTTACTATTCCCATGGGGTATAAAAATAAAAATCCATTGGAAATCGGTTTTGAGTCAACATTTACAAATTTTGATAATTCTTCGGTATCTGCCATATTCATTTCTAAGGAATTGGTAAACTTTTCGGCCATTTCATAAATTTTTACCATATCGTAATCCATCGATGTAATTTCGCCTTCTTTGTTTTCTTTAACGATTAAAAATTGATCGGTATTATTTTTTTCTAATAGTAATTTAAAATCACTTGCAACATGTGTTACATATTTTTCGATATTTTTTTCGGCCACTGTAATCAGTTTTGGACTTGCCTTATTACTAAACCATGAAAACATTTGATAGACTAAGAAAAAAATACAAACGAAAAGAATTCCTATTTTCATAGAAAGATTTTTTTTCTTTTTGATTCCTTTATTTAAGAAATGGCATTTCATATTAAATTATATGAAAAAAAGAAAATTTTTTTTATTTTCTTTTAAAACCATCCTAAGCCTAAAAATTCATTTAAGAATAGTACCACTCCGGCTACAATTGCCAAAACTACAATCACGATTAATATTTTTACTACAATTCCATTTTTTCCTTCTTCTTCTAAATCGGCAAAGTCTTTTGGATTAAAGGTAGCACTATCGGTATAAAAAGATTCGTCGAGTGTTTCATCTAGAGCATCTTTAATCGTTGTATCTGTTGTAGTATCTTCTTCCTCCTCATCTTGTTCTTCTTGATGTTCTTTTTTTCTATTTTTGATTTTTAATTCTAAACTGTCTACTTCAAATTTTTGAATTTCTTCTGTAAATTCTTTCGCGCCTACTACTTTGGTTCCATCCTCGTCCCCTTTTAGTTCTGTTAAAATATCTAATGGGTCCATTTCATCGTCGTCTTTTTCTTCTTCTGCTAATATTTCTTTTAATTTTTTGCCATTTTTATTTTGACTTTCATTTATATTAATTGTGTTGATAAGTTCTAATAATTCTTCTTTACTTTTTTCAGTATTTTTTTCTTTGGCTTTCGCCTCTAATTCTAAGTTTTTCAATATATCATACTGGGTATCTCTAATTTTTTTCAAGCGTTCTTTTTGATAATCCATTTCTTTTTCTTCACGGGCTTGTTCTAAGATGGCATTAATATCGTATTCTTTAGGTTCATCAATTTTTAGTTCTTCAATTTCTTCTTCGTCTTTTGGAATATCAAATTTCATACTTCTTTTAGGAGGTTCTTGATAGTTTTTTTCTAAAATTTCTTTTAATTTGTCAATATCCATGTGAGAACTACTGTCGGCAATAACTTTTGCATTACTGCCAATACTAAAATTATCAAGTTCGCTATTCTTGATTTCTTCATATAAATTCGTATTTCTTGATGCTCTTTTTGGAGGAGTATAAGACTCTTCTTCTCTATATTTATCTACCCTTGTTTGCATAATACGTATCCTTTCATACTAAATATAACATATTTTGACATTTTTTGAAACTTATTTTTATTGTTTTCTAAAATTTTTCTTGTTATAATGAGTCTAAGGAGTGAATGAATATGAAAAAAATTGAAGTAAATACAGAAGGTTGTATTGGATGTGGAGCTTGTTTTCAAATTGATCCTGAACACTTTGCGCCAAATGAAGAGGGTTATTCTCATGTAATTAATGAAGAAAATACAGAAACAGAAAATGTTCAAAATGCGATTGAGTCTTGTCCTGTGGGAGTAATTTCTTACCAAGAATGTGATGAATGTTCTGCCTCAGAAGAAACAAAAGAAGAATAAATGATTCATAGTCTTTTAAGTAGGTTTTTCCTACTTTTTTTATTTTAAAGAATAAAGTTTTTTGACTTCTTTGATAGTTAGTCTTCTACTTTCGCCTGGTTTTAGGCCTTCTAAGGTTAAAAAGGCATAAGTTTCTCTTTTTAGTTTTAAGACTTTGTAGCCAAAAGAACCTATAATCTTTTTTACAATATGATTTCTTCCTTCTGTGATTCCTAAATAAATAGAAGAGGTATTTGTTTCTTTGTTGATTTTTTTTACTTTTAAATAGGTTGGTTTTACCATTCTTCCTTCTATTTCTATTCCATTTTTTAAACTTATGATTTCTTCTTTTTTTAATATGCCATTTATTTTCGCAAGATACACTTTCTCTACTTCATTTTTAGGGTGCATGAGAAGATTAGCAAGTTCTCCATCATTTGTTAATAAAATTAGGCCTGTGGTATCATAATCTAATCTTCCTATAGGATAAATTCTTTTTTCCGTGTCAATGAAATCTACTACGGTTACTCTTTTGTGTTCATCATATACACTAGATATTACTTTTTCAGGTTTATAAAGTAAAAAATACTCTTTTTCTTCTTTTTCTTTTAAAGGATGATTATCTATTGTAATTTCATCACCAAGACTTACTTTGGTACCAAGAGTTGTCACTTTTTTTCCGTTTACTTTTACTTTGCCATTTATGATATATTCTTCTGCTTTTCTTCTTGAGCAAAAGCCAGAATTTGCAATAACTTTTTGGATTCTTTCCATAGCTTTTTTTCCTTTCTTTTTTAGGATCTTGTATAGTGAGAAGTCATGGTCTCGTCCCATTCTAGAGGAACGTATATTTCATTTATATAATTCATGCAAGAGGATACATATTTTATAGACATTGGTTTTTCATGCCAATTTTTCCATCCGTTATAAGTTCCAAAAATATTTTCAAAATCATCGGCATCATACATCTTGCAAATGTTAGATAAAAGCCAAATAGAAGATTCAATATTTTTATAATCATCATTTTTTAAGTCTTCAGACGTAAATCCAAATTGCTTTTGAATGGCCGCATGATTGCTTTTATTGATTTGCATAAATCCAAAGTCATTCGTTTGTGAGACTTTCCCATGATTATTAAAGTTTCCATTTGATTCTTGATGGGCGATGGTCATAGCAACTTGAAAAGGAACATGATATTCTAAACATTTTTGATATATAAATTCTTGAATGTTTCCAGGGCATGCGACATCATAATATAATTTTTCAAAATCATTTTTTTCTTCTTCCGCTAGCTCTAACTCTTTTGGATCACTTACCTCGACTTGCATTAAAGTTGGAAGAGTCTGATCTTCTTCAATTATGATTTTTTTCATTTCTAAATCTTCAAAATCACTTGAAGAAGACGTGTATTCTTCTACCGCGGCATAGCTAGGTGTTACTTTTAATAAACCAGGAATTCCTGCTAGTAAAAATAAGCCGCCCATTACTCCTAATACTTTTTTATTTCTTCTTATTTTTCCTTTTAAAGTGGTCACTGTTTTGTTTTTTACATTTTCTCTTGGTTTTAATAATATTAAAAAGGTTTTTCCATTTCTTAGACATTGCTCTGTAAAACAAAGTTCTTGACTTCGATTATAAAAATAAATAAATTTTCGATTTTTTAATTGAATGAATGATTCTTTTTCATTAAAAATGGGTGTTTCTTTTCGATATTCGTTAGGTAAATAGGACAACAAAGATTTTAAAATTTCTTCTTTTTCTA
Source organism: uncultured Bacilli bacterium (assembly GCA_947626215.1). Classification (GTDB taxonomy): domain Bacteria; phylum Bacillota_I; class Bacilli_A; order RF39; family UBA660; genus Ventrenecus. Next base: position 5,057 of record CANQRJ010000028.1, on the reverse strand, counting down.
AATCATTCTTCATCTTCTACCTCAAATTCTTTTAAAAACTTTGCAATGCTTTCTAATTCTTTTTCATCGGTTACATTCATTAAGTTTCCTTCTTCATCATCTGGATCAAAGGAAGATACATAAATGTCCCCATTTTCAGGAACATATTCATAAATCAAATAATATTTTTTTCGATCTTCGGCATACATGGAAGTAATCACTCGACAAGTTTGTTCCCCTTCTTCGGTTTCTAATGTAAAAGTTTCATTTGGTTTTACGTCTTTCATTTTAAAGCTCCTTCCTTTCAATGATTTTGTTCACGGCTTTTAATACTCCTATTTTAGCCGTATCAAAGGTAAGTCCTCCTTGTTGATAAGCATAGTAAGGGGGTCTTATAGGTCCATCACATGATAGTTCAATGGATGATCCTTGTGTAAAAGCTCCTGCGGCCATGATGACTTCATCTTCATAACCTGGCATATCGGTTGGTATCGGTTTTACAAAAGAGTCAATTGGACTACCTTCTTGAATGCCTTCACAGTATGAGATTAAATCTTCTTTTTGATTAAATTCGATTCTTTCTACGATATCTACTCTTTTTTCAAAAGGACTTGGGTCGACCAAATAACCTAGACTTTCTAACATGTAACTCGCAAGAATACTTGTTTTTAGAGCATCTCGAACGACACTTGGTGCGAAGAAAATACCTTCTAAAAATGTTTTGTTGGCACCTAAACTAGGCCCTACATCCAAACCTTCTCCTGGTAAATTGAGTGCCTCTGCCACTAGTTTTATCAAATTTCTTTTTCCTACGACATATCCTCCGTTAGGTGCGAGTCCTCCTCCTAAATTTTTGATGAGAGACCCCACGACGACATCTGCCCCTATTTCGATAGGTTCTTTTTTAGTTACAAATTCACAATAGCAATTATCTACCATTACAATGGTTTTAGGACTTACTTTTTTTATCAGTTGAATCGCTTTTTCACATTTTTCTAAGTCGATACTACTTCGGTTGGAATAACCCCTACTCCGTTGAATTTCAATTACTTTTACTTCATGATTCGTTAAAAAATTTTCAATTTTTTCATAATCAAAATCATTTTCTATTAAATCGATTTGTTCATATTTGACTCCAAAACTTTTTAAGGAACTTTCATTTTCTCTAATTCCAATGACTTCATGTAATGTGTCATAAGGTAGTCCAGTTATCGATAATAAGGTATCATTTGGTCTTAAAAGCCCAAATAACGTTTTAGCTAAAGCATGCGATCCTGAGATAAACTGACTACGAACAAGCGCGCTTTCGGCTTTAAAAATACTTGCATATACTTTTTCTACAGCCTCTCTTCCTATATCGTTATATCCATACCCTGTGGTGATAGCAAAATGAGATTCACTAATTTGGTTTTCAAAAAAGGCATTCATTACTTTTAAGGAATTGTATTCACATATTTCATCTAATTCTTCAAATATCATTTTTAAATTTTCTTTTGCATCTTCATAAATTTCCCAAGTTTTATGATTTAATTCTAATAATTCTTTCATAATTACCTCACAATTTCTATTTTTCCTGTTTCTTTTTCATTCATCAGTTCCATGATTTTTTTGGATGCGACTTCAAGGGGTACAAAGTTTATTTCTTTTTTATAATCTTCTGGAAAATCATTCATCTTTGTATCTAACCAACCAAAGCAAATTGCATTTACTGTGACATTTTGATAATATTTAGCAAATATTTTGGTAAGTTCATTTAATCCTACTTTGGATACGTCGTATTCTAATGTGACGATGTCTTCCATATCAATGGCATTATCAGAAGAAATATTTACAATACTTCCTTTTCTTTTTTCCATTTCCATACCAAATATTTTCATTAATAAAAAAGGCGCGACTGTATTTAATTTTAATATTTCTAAAAAAGAATGAGCATCTTTACTATCTAACTCACTTACATGATCTATGGCCGCATTATTGATTAAGATATCAATTTTTATTTTTTTAGAATCTAATGTATTTTTCATATTGTTAATTTCTTGTTCTTCTTTTAAATTAGCTTGAATCACAAGAGACTTATCTGGATATTTTTGATGTATCTCATCTACTACTTCTTTATTTTTAAAATAATGTAAAATAACAAAATACCCCTGTTCCAATAATTTATTTGCAAGAAACTTGCCTAATCCACCCGATGCACCCGTAAGTAAAACATATTTCATACCTTTTCATACTCACTTTCTTTAAATCCTACTAAAACTTTATCTTCAGTTATTAAAAGAGGTCTTTTTATGAGCATTCCATTCGTACTTAGTAATTTAATTTGTTCTTCGTTACTCATTTCTTTTAATTTTTCTTTCAAATTCATTTTTTTATAAAATAGACCACTTGTATTAAAAAATTTTAAAGTAGGAAGTCCACTTCTTTGAATCCATTTTGTTAATTCTTCTTCACTTGGAATTTCTAACGTCATATCTCTTTTTTGAAAATTTATTTTCTTTTCTTCTAAATATTTTTTTGCTTTTTGACAAGTCGAACATTTTGGGTAATATAAAAATAGAGTCATGTTATCACTTCCATAACTCTATTATAAAGGAAAAAAAGAGGTTTATAAAGATATATTCAAAAATTTGACATTTCCTTATTGAAGCGTTTCATGATAATAACTAAATTCGTCAATTTGTCTTGCTACTTCTTCTAATTCGTCATATTCTCTATCATCTACAATATCTGATAGTAAAAATAATAATTCTTTCGTATTTGAAACTTTTTCATAAGGAACATGATATTCATCTAATACCTTTTTTTGATATTTTGTTAAATAAATATTTCCTACTTTTTCTAATTCATTTTCTTTTAATGTTTCTAACTCTTCTTTTTCTATTTCTTCGTAATCCATAAAACAATTTCCTTTCTTTTTTTATTATAGCATCTTATTCATAAATTTTTCCTTTTTTCGTATATTAGTAATAGGTGACTATTATTATGAAAGAAAAATTTATTCATTTTTTTCAAATCTTTTTACCTCTTATTTTAGGTGGTATTGTAGGATTTTTGATTTCAGGATCTATGGATTTTGAATCTTTAAATAAGCCTTTTTTGGCTCCTCCCGGTATTCTTTTTCCTATTGCTTGGACAATTCTTTATCTACTTATGGGAATTTCTTACTACTTATATCGAAAAGATTATTCTTTTGATAACATATCAAAACTCCATTATGCCCAACTAGGAATCAATCTTTTATGGCCTATCTTCTTCTTTACATTTAAATTTCGATTATTTTCAATTTTTTGGATTCTTCTCCTTCTTTCTTTCGTTCTTGTTTTAACCTACGAATACTTTCAAAAGAAAAAAGTATGTGCTTATTTACTCATACCATATATTTTATGGATTATTTTTGCTACATACTTAAATATAGGAATTTATGTTTTGAATTAATCTTGTTTTTTACAAGATTTTTTTATTGCATTAGAACGATACGGAAAGTGTACTGACTATATGCATAACCGTTTTCATAAGTGAAAGTCCCTACACCTGTCTCACTCCCATCGGCAAAACGTCCACCTCGTACGAACCATGGATAATTAGAGTTTACAAAACCTGATACGTTAGCAAAATAGCTATTGACAAATCGTATTGGTTTAGTTCCATAATCGTATTGTATAGCATAAAACGGTCCTAGCTCTTTTGTGGCATCTCCTAATTTTCCACGTTGATAAAGTTGATTAGAAGTATTAAAATCATATAAATCATAATATTTTGAAGAAGGCCATTCCAATCCATTTATAAGTTCGTTTCCTTCTCCTTCACAACTTGGACAACTATAGGATCCTTTAAATCCCGAATTATATTCTGAACTTCTTCCACTTGCAGGACTTGCATCTGTTGCACTAGTTTGTAATACGCCCATTACATATTCCCATGCACTGCCTGCCATATCATAGATACCAGAATAATCTTTTGTTGTACTTGCTTCTTGACTAAAAAAATTATAATAATTATAGGTAAAAGTACCATCTTGATTTAATTTTACTTCTTCTTCAAATTGATTACATGTTTCATTCGTTCCTGTATAACCACAAGTGGGTTCAAAACTAGCAGAATAACCTGTAATATAATTTCCATTATTAATTCTTGGCTCGCTACAATTGCCTTCACTGCATCTTCCATATTTAGACTCCGTAAGATAAAAAACGGCTCCCCATTCACTGTTTTTCATCAAATGGCTTTCCAAATCTCGTTGATAATTATAACTTGCATAAAATGCATTACCCACTTGTATTCCTCTCCAACTATAGACATTGGGTTTTATTATTATCTTATCAGATTCTTGAGTATTCTTCTCTGCTTCTGACATATTCGTTGCGCCAAAATAACCTGTTTCAAATTTGCCTACCCACATCCCATTACTATTAAATGAAACAAATGCAGGATGCGTAAGCCAACTATTCTGTGTACTTCCCATAGATACTCCATTTTTTTTGGTTTCAAATTCAATTTCATATGGATTGTTTTTACCTAAATTAGGAATATTATCATTATTAGGTTGAATTCCTTTAGATTCTAAACCTGTATAACCATTATATACATTCTCATTCTCTTTTAAACGATATTTATATCTTGGAATCCATACAAAATAGGATTCAATCATACTTTCAGGTATTTCATCTCCTGGTTTATAATGATCTATTTCTCCATCCTTTAAAATAATTGCATTTGCCCATCTATGTTCACCATAACTATACCAACTTGTTGTGATGTCTGCTTTTCTTACTTTTCCTCCGTATTTATTTTCATTATTTGTGTAATTCACATCACTTGGTTTTTCGTTATCACTTATTGTAATAGGTATAAGTCTTCCATTTCCTAAATCTGGAATGGCTCCACGTAATATTTCTTCTTTATATATTTGTTTAAAATATAAGTAACATTTTGTTTTTGTCGTACTTACATTATTTAATTCGATTCCCCATTTCTCTTCATTCCAATTTACATTACTGATTCTTGTATTATTAAGTACATCTTTACAATAACTACTACTTGTATCTAAGGAATAATTTGAGTCTTTATTTGGAATTTCA
>CANQRJ010000027.1 GCA_947626215.1 uncultured Bacilli bacterium | reverse complement strand
ACAGTAGCACCAGAGAAGAAACTTCTTATAAAAGTTCTAGCATCTTTTTTGGTAAAAGGTAGAGTATTTAATTTTTCTACTAGAATTTGCCAATCTTTCATAGAATAGATGTACAAACACTTTTCAAGACCTTTTGCAATGATAAACTCATCTTTCAAAATTTCTCGAAACTTGGTTGGAATGACAATACGTCCTTTTTCATCAATCGTATGATGATATTCACCCATGAACATATGCATCCCCCACTTTCTTCCACAATTTACCACTGTCTACCATTATATTACTAAAATCCCCTCTTTTTGTAAAGGGAAAAAGACTCATTTTTTCAAAAAAAAATTAACTTTACAATAAAGTTGACAACTAATTTTCAAAAGAAAAAGATGAACCATTCTATATGAAATATAGACTTTTGATCATATTTGTTATAAAATATTGGATAGATGGAGGATTTATGGAAACGAAAAAAAAGACAAATAAAAATCAAGCAAAAACAAAAACTAATAATAACAAAAAATCAAATCAAAAAAGGACCAATTCTAATAAAGATAGTACAAAGATAAAACTTCCAGAATCTACAATTATGAAAGACTATAAAAAGAGCAAAGAACAAAGCAAGGAAAAAGAAATAAAAGGAAAAAAGAAAAAAAGAAAATTAAAGAAAAAGAATGCTATTTTACTTCTTTTAATGATCATTGCATTTGCTTTCTTAATTTATTCTGGTGTATTTATCATTCGATGGTTTATTGATAATAAAAACACTCAAAAAATGACCGAACAAATTCAGGAAAAAGTCGTCATTGATGAAATGGAAGATAAAGAAGGAACCGAAGTGGTAGAACCAGAAGTAAAACCACCAGAAACCGATCCATATTGGGATTATATTAAAATGAATTTAATCGATGTCGATTTTACTGAATTAAAAGCGATTAATTCTGAAACAAAAGGTTGGATTCAAGTAAATGGTACGAATATCAATTATCCATTCGTGCAACATTCGGATAATTCTTATTATTTAACTCATCAATTTGATAAAGCTTATAATGGTGGTGGTTGGGTTTTCTTAGATTATCGTAACAACATTAGTGATTTAGGAAAAAACACCATTATATATGCTCATGGAAGAGAAAACAAGACCATGTTTGGAACTTTAAAAAACATTTTAAATAGCGATTGGTATAATGACACAAATAATCATATTATAAAACTTTCCACAGAAACTCAAAATACTTTATGGCAAGTCTTTAGTGTTTATCGAATACCTAATACAAATGATTACATTAAAACGACTTTTCTAAATGATGATAATTTTAAAACATTTGCAGACATGTTAAAAAATAGAAGTGCAGTAAACTTTAACACCACTCTTAGTAAAAATGATAAAATATTAACCTTATCTACTTGTTGGAATGATTACGAAAAAGTAGTCATGCATGCAAAATTAATTAAATATGTAAATAGATAATATTATTTTCTTAAACAGTTAGGGCCTGTACTTATTTGAGCTTTTTTTTCCTCTTCTTCCCAATCATAATTATCATAATTGAGTTCATAAGAAGATAAAAAATGATGACGGACATATTGAATTTGATTTTCTGGAAAAAGAGTATTTCTTCTTTTCATATTGATTCACCTACCCTTATTTTGTATAAATTTAAAAAAAACATACATAATAAAAATGGTGATTTTATGGAAAGTGAAACGAATAATTATTATAATCAAAGAATTCAGTGTCAAGTATGGGAATGTGCTTATTTTGATGAATCCCAAGAAAGATGCACATTAGGATCCATTACAGTAGGAAATAATAATCAAAATACTGAAACTTATTGTAAAAATTTTATAAAAAACGAATCAGAGTAAATCCTCAAATTCGTTTTTTGTTTCTTTTATAATCGTTTCATTTTTAATAGATTTTTGAATCAGTTCTTCATAGGAAATCTTGCTTTCATATTGAATACATTTTTCTAATTCAGGATCAATGACTGGATGCTCAGGCACAAAAATGGTACAACAATCTTCATATGGAAGAATACTGGTTTCATAAGTTCCTATTTTTTTGGCTAAATCAATAATCTCTAATTTATCAAAACACGCGACAGGACGAATGACAGGCATTTTTACGACTTCATTAATAACACTCATACTCGTTAAAGTTTGACTTGCTACTTGACCAATGCTTTCTCCATTTATTAAAACTTTACAACGGTTTTGATACGCAATTTTAGCACTGATACGATACATCATTCTTCTCATAATCGTAATCAAATATTCATGAGGAATATTTTTATAAATGCTTTCTTGTATTTCCGTAAAAGAAATGACATGAAGTTTTATGTCACTCCCATACTGACTTAAAATGTTTTTCAGTTGAACGACTTTGTTTTTAGCTTCAACACTTGTATGAGGAGGACTTTCAAAATAAATTGCTTCTAATTTCACTCCTCTTTTCATTGCAAGATAACCTGCAACTGGACTATCAATACCACCAGATAACATCAAAAGGCCTTTTCCAAGTGTTCCCACAGGATATCCTCCTAAACCTTTTACCGTATCAAAAATAATATAAGCATCTTTTTGACGAATCTCAATATGAATCGTTAAATCAGGATGATGAACATCAACTTTTACATTTTGTTTTGCTTTTAAAACAACTCCACCTAAATACTTACTTATTTCTAAACTCGTCATTGGATACGTTTTATCACTACGTTTGGTTTCTACTTTAAACGTTTCAAATTCTTTTTCATGAATAAACTTTTTTAAATAATCGCCAATCGTTTCAATCGAACGTTCTTCTAACTCATAGCCTATCATAATCTCATGAATTCCAAAAGTATTTTGAGTAATATCTAAAACCTCTTTAAAATACTCTTCTTCCATATAAAGAAACATTCTACCTTTATCATAAGTAATTTTTACGGGTAGTTTTTTTAACTTTTCTTCTAAATTCCTTTTTAATTGTTTTAAAAATAAACCAATATTAGCCTTTTTAGTATTTAATTCGGCATATTTTAAAATCATGACTTTTTTCAAAATCATCCACCTCTTTCTTCAAAACGAGAATTAAATAGTATTATAATACTTTTCTTTTTTCTTGTACATGAAAAAAAGAAATCTTTTCAAATTAGGATTCCTCTTTCTTTAAAAAACTTAGTTTTTCATAAACCATTTTAAAATATAATAAAAATTTATTAATTTCATCAGTTGTCGTTAAATGAGATAAACTAATTCTTAAGGTACTAGATGCTCTTTTAGCATCTCGATACATCGCCATCACCGTTGTTGAAATTTCTCCACTAGAACAAGCTGTATTGGTACTTACATAAACTTCATGTTCTTCTAGAGCATGCAAAAATGTCTCGGCTTTTATATTCATAAGAGAAATATTTAAAATGTGAGGAATACAAATTTTGGAATGATTAATTAAAACTCCATCATATTTCTTTAAATCATCCACGATTTTATCATTCAGTCTTCGAATAAAATTTTCTCTTTTATCGATGTCTGTTGTGGCAAGACGGATAGCTTTTGCAAACGCGACAATAAGAGGAACAGGAGGAGTTCCAGGATTTAAAAGATTCACATGCCCACTTCCATACAACAAAGGAGTCATGGAAACATGGCTATTTTTATATAAAAGCCCGATTCCTTTTGGTCCATATATTTTATGAGCCGATGCACTTGCTAAATCTACATCATGTAAATTGACACTTACTTTACCAAGAGCTTGAGTCATATCACTATGAAAAAGCGTATTATTATTTTCTTTTTTGATAATTTGACGGAGCATTTTTAAAGGTTGCCGAATACCGGTCTCACTATTCACGGCACAGATACTTACCAAAATAGTATCTGGTCTTATTTTTCTTTTCAAATCTTCAAAATCGACTAATCCATCTTCATCATTATTCACATAGCTAATTTCAAAACCAATGCTTTCTAAATATTTACATATTTCATAAATGGAAGGATGCTCTAATTTTGATACGATAATGTGATTTCCTTCTCTCATATTGGCAAGACTTGTTCCAATTAAAGCTAAATTATTAGCCATGGTGGCTCCACTCGTAAAAGTAATTTCACTTTCCAAAATATTAAACGTATCACTTATTTGTTTTATGGCACTATTCATGAGAGCTTTAGATTTTACTCCTAAACTATGAATGGAATTTGGATTTCCTGAAAAATCTCTCGTACTTCTTATATAAGACTCTAGTACATCATAATTTACTGGTGTTGTCGCACTATAATCAAGATAAATCATTTTTATTACCTCCTAACAAAATATCTCGTATTTGTTCCCAATTACTCACTCTTTTGATTCCATTTTTTTCTAATTCTTCAAAAGAATATTTCCGATTATGTAAATGATCTAACATTAATTTTATCTCTCCATACCCTTTTAAATTTCCAAATTTATCATCAATTTTAATATCACATTGAATTAAATCTTTACTCCCTGTAAGAATTATTTTTTTAGGGTCGATAAAAGGCAAATGTTTTAAAATCCACTCATACTTGTAACAAGACATCACTTTGCTTTCTTCTACTCTTCTTTTGTCTACGAAAGCAGAAACAATATAGACGTCATACACTTCGTTTAATTCTTTTATGACTTCAATAGCATTTGGGAAAATCGTTGCATTTTCATAAACATTTACATATTGATAAAAATAATCTAAGAATCTTTCTTTTTCATCCTCCGGCAAAATATCTTCTACAAAATAAGTTTCTATATCTTCATATTGATAATGAGTACCCATATATCGATTGACTTCTTCTAAATACCCAGGAGAACAAATCGTTTCATCTAAATCAATCATTATTTTCTTTTTCATAACTACTCCTGATATTCGTCCATTAATTTTTTATAAATTCCTGGTTCAATCACGTTAATCGCATGAATCGCTTGTTCTAAAGAATTTTTAAAGTCTCCACCAAAGAAAGCTTTCTCGGCTTTCATAAGTCCAATATCTACTTCTTTATTAATAGGTCGATAACGATTACCATAAACAATTGCCGTTTCTGCCATTTTAGCCGTTTTGACAATTTCTTTCGTTGTATTATAAACTTTTAAAACTAAATCTCTTGCTGTATCCACTCTCGTATTTAAAATTTTAATTGAAATCGGTGTTTTTTCAAGTTCTGCTACCATATTAGAAATAGCCTCAGTGGCCTCCCCAAGTTCTACAAAATAATGATCAGGAATGACTGGCAATTTAAACGTTTTCATTCCTTCTTTTGCTTGATTTAAAATTTCTTTCATTTCATCTAATTGTTCTCTTGCTCTTACTTCATCTTCTTTTAAACTTCCAAATGTTCTTAAAGCCACTTCTAATTTTTCTTCCGTTTTGGTGACCTTTACATTTAAAAGTTCCATTTGTTTTCCTAGATAAGAATAAGCACTTTTTTTACTTCTTCCATCTTCTACAATGTCGTCATATTCTCCTCTTAAACTAGCAAGTTCTTCTTTAATTTGAAAAACAATTTCTACTTCTTCATCCTCTAAATCATAACTATATTTAATATCTTTTAATTTCTTTAACAATGTATTATTAATTTTTGTTAACTTTGTAATTTTAATTAAAATAGAACCTAAAAAATCATTATAAATTTTTCTTGATATTTTTTCTTTATCAAAATCATTATAAATAGAATCAAAATAATCTAACATGGTTTTTAATTCAAAAATAGAGTCTTCAATATTTAAAACATTAAGACGTTGAAAAATATCCGTAATTTTTTTACTAGATTCGGTAACATTATAAGGAATATTTAAGTATTCCAAATTATAGCCATCCTTCTCCATTTTTTTAGAAATATTTGTGATATCCGTAATCTTTTTAGGAATGATATTTTTGCCAAGCATAATAATACTAGGTGCTTCTTCAATCACTAGTTTCAAATTTCCAATGAGGTCATCAATTGCTTTTACAATTTTACTCACTTCTTGATAAGACTTTTTCTCCATCGATTTTTCAAAAGCTCCAAATAATTTATCAACATTTTCAAATTGAAGCTCTAAAGGTTGACTTACCAAAGTATATTCGTTTTTCTTCTTTTGATATTTTTGAAGAATTTCTCGGTAACTTGCTTTTAACTTCGTAATAGTCGCCCGATTTTTTTCTTCACTTAACGTAATTTCTTTGATTTCATCTAATAAAAAATTAGCTTTTGTTTTGATATAATATAATTCAAGTTCGATACCTGCAAGCTTTTTTTTCAAACCCTTATAGTCTTGTTCTGAATAAAGTTCTTCTGCCTCCAATAACTCATCGGTGACTTTTGGAATATCTTCTTCTTTAATAGAACGAAATTTATCTTGCCAAATGGCTAAAGAATCTTTCATATCACTATCTTGAACTAAAGGTTCTACTTTATTGAGTTCAGCGATTAAATTTGCTGAGACAACTAAATTTTTATCTCGTTCTAGTTCATCTATTTCTTTTCGATAATTCTTTTTATTACGGTTATTCATTAATAATAAAATACCAATAATACTTCCAATGGTAAGTATATAATAGAATATACCAATGATAATAAGTAACTCGATACTCATTACAACCACCTTATCCTCTTATTATTATTTTAACATATTTCATGAATTAAGGAAGACTTTTTTCGACAAAATTTATTTTTTAATTCAAAACCTCATTTTCTTCATCAATAAACTCTCCAACCAAATCATACTCTAAAGCATTTGTAATTTTAACAGTTATAAAAGAATGAAGTACAATTCTAGAGTCATAAGGAATATAGATAACACCATCTTCATTTGGTACATCCATATAACTACGACCTATAAAAAATTTTCCATCTTCACTAATATTTTCAACTAAACATAAATAAGTAAACCCTATATGTTTTTCTAAATTTTCCTTACTGATTTTTGCTTGTAACTCCATCACTTGTTTTCTTCTTTTTTCTTTGATTTTTTCATCCACTTGATTAGGAAAAAAATAAGCAGGCGTATGATCTTCACGAGAATAAGAAAAAGCCCCTAATTTATCGAAATGAAACTCTTTTACAAAAGAAAGTAATTCTAAAAAATCTTTTTGAGTTTCTCCAGGAAACCCCACGATAAAAGTCGTACGTAAAATGGCATGAGGAATTTCTTCTCTTATTTCTTTTATAAGTGAGCAAATACTTTCTTTATCGCTCTTTCGATTCATTCTTTTAAGAATATCATTAGAAATATGTTGTATAGGAATATCAAAATAAGGAACCAAGTTTTCATTTTCTTTGACAACTTGAATCAGTTCTTTTGTAATTCCTTCAGGATAAGCATATAAAAAACGAATCCATTTAAACTTTTTGATTTGACTTAAACGTTTTAATAAATCTGCAAGTCTAGGGGTTCCATATAAATCCACCCCATATTTTGTAGTATCTTGCGCGATAACAATGAGTTCTTCGATGCCTTCTTCTGCTAATAATTGAGCTTCTTCTATAATACTTTCAAAATCTCTTGATACATAAGGTCCTTGAATAGAAGGAATGGCACAATAAGTACAAAAATTACTACATCCTTCTGCAATTTTTAAATAAGCAGTCATAGGTCCAGTCGTCAAAACTCTAGAATGAAAATCTAAAGAATCTTCTTCATTCTTTCCAAGTAAAGACCCAATTTGACTCCATAAAGATTTATAATCTTTAATCGGTAAAAATAAATCAACTTCTGGTAATTCTTTTTTGAGTTCTTCTAAATACCTTTCTACTAAGCAACCCATCACAATAAGATATTTACAATTTTTCTTTTTATATTCTGCCATTTCTAATATAGTATCAATTCCTTCTTCTTTCGCCGCCAAAATAAAACCACACGTATTAATTATCAAAATATCTGCATCTATCGCATCACTCACTATTTCAAAATGATGCTTTTTAAATAAACCCATCACTTCTTCTGTCACCACTAAATTTTTAGAACAACCAAGTGATATAAATCCTACTTTCATACTTTTACTCCCCACACCAAGAAAAACTTATATTTTCCTTTCCTATATAAAAAATTTTCTTTTCGTCTTTTTCACATTTTAAAATACTAATATTTTCACCTTCATATCTTTTAGACTGATTTTTAGTAAATACAGTAATTTGAAAATTTTCTTTCTTTTGTAATCTTTTTAAAAATTCATCCATAGAAATTTGACTCGTTTTTAAAAAACTATCAAAATCCGTTTCACGATGATACTGACTTATTTTTAAGTTATCTAAACAAACGGTATAAATTTGCATTTCATCATCTTCATAATAAAGTTTTTTTTCATTAGAACAAGCACTTTTCTCTTCTATTTTAAAATTTTCAAAATTTTTCATTACATGATCTAACTGAGCTCCTAAAAAATAAAGCACAATAGCAAGAAAGACAGTAAAACAAGCAACCACACCAATCATTTTTTGATTCATTTTTCCCCTCCATATGTTTTCCAAAACATTCGATTTTCTTGAAAGAACGTATCTATTTTATTTTCATCTTTTAAATAACTTAAATAACTTTTAATCGTACTTCCTACAATCAAATATTGATTATCATTTAAAGTAAGTCCATAATGATCAAAGACTTGTTTTAAAATTTCTTCTATTGTAATTGGCTCTTTACAAATATCTAACAACAGATGAATAATCTCATTCATTTTTTCTCTATTTTTAGCAATGAGTTCTTTTATATCTGTAAGAGGTTGAACATGAGAAAAAACAAAAAGTTGAGCTTTCAAAGTTTCTAAATAGTCTAACGTTTTAAATTGTTCTTTGATATCATATAAATAAAAAATATGATATTTTTGAATGGTTTCTTCACTAATTAAAGCATCTCCTAAAAAATAAACATCATCGCTTGTATGAATCCCTATCATGTCATAGCAATGTCCTTTTAAGGGAAAAATAGAAAGACCAGGAATTTCATTAAAATCTTTTACTACAGAAGGCTTGGCACATAAAAATTTATTAAAAATCTTTTGATAAGGATAAGCCCCGTATAAAAAATTAGATTCTAACTCGGGACATTCTATAAAATGTTTTTCTAATCCTAAAGAATATACTTCACACCCCTTTCGATCCTGAATGACTTTATTACCTCCAATATGATCCGCATGAGAATGAGTATTAAGAATACCCTTTACTTTCCATCCAGCATTTTCAATTAATTTAAGAATTTTCTTTCCTGCATCTGAATCATTTCCAGAATCAATCAAATACACCGATTGTTCACTTATTTTATAAACTCCAATATTGGTGGCATTAGAAATATAATAAGTATTTCCACCTAAAGAATTAAGTTCCATCTTCATCACTCATTTCTCTTTTATTTTATCATGAAACTTTAAAAGAAAAAAGAAAAATAAAAGAAGATTTTTTCGTCTCCTTTTATACATCACTAAAATTTTAAATAAATTATAAAAAAGTGTGTTTGAAATTTTAAAAACATGAAAAAAACCTTTAAATAAAAGGCTTAAAATTCTTTTTGGTGACCCCTAGGAGGCTCGAACTCCTACTCTTTTCCTTGAGAGGGAAACGTGTTAACCAGTTCACCAAGGGGCCAAAAAAATGTCTCATGACATTTCTTATTCTAGCATAAAGTATATATTTTGACAAGAATTATTCCATAACTACTTGTCTTTTTTTCTGTTCTTCTTCAAAGAGTTTAGCCATTGTTTCGCTATTGTGAGTTAATTTTTTAATAGAAAGTTCCTCTGCTTTATTATTTGCAAGCCTTAAATTATTTTCACTTGATAAAAGAGCATCTTTCGTTTTTTGCAAGTGATCAATCGTTTTATCAATTTCCTCAATTGCTTTTTGAAATTTTTCACTCGCTAAACGATAATTTCTTCCAAATCCTTCTTTAAAGGCATTCATATTTTCTTCAAAATGAGAAATATCAATGTTTTGATTTTGCATAATTTGTAGTTCTTTTTTATAGTTCATAGATTTTAGGGCAATTGCTCTAACTAAAGTAATAAAAGGAATAAAAAATTGAGGACGAATCACATACATTTTATCATATTTATAAGAGACATCAACAATTCCTGAATTATAAAAATCATTTTCCATTTCAAGTAAAGAAACTAAAACAGCATACTCACAATTTTTTTCATTTCGATCTTTATTTAACTCTTTAAAAAAGTCTTCGTTTTTATGTTTTTTAACCGTATCATCTGCCTCATTTTTCATTTCAAACATAATAGATACAATTTCCATTCCATCTTCATCATAATCTCGAAAAATAAAATCACCTTTTGAACCTGTTGTTGCATCATTATCTTTTTCAAAATAAGAATGAGGAAACAAAGGACGTAATTTATTAAATTCCATACTACAATGTTGTTCTAAAGATTCTCCAATCATTTTAGTAGATTGTCTTGCTTTAAAATCTTTATAATAAGAAATTTGTTCTTCTTTATTTTTTAATTTTTCTTCATAAGATTCTTTTAGATTTTTTTCTTTTAATAAATATTCATTTTCATTTAATTCTAGTTTATTCGTTAAACTATCAATTAATTTATCTTTTTCTAAAACGGCATCTTGAATGGCTAATTTTTTTTCAACTTCTGATTTTTGAATCGTATTTTTAAGATTATTAATCTCTAATTCTTTTTGATTCATTTCTTCTTGTAAATTTTTTTCTAAATGAGCCGTAGCAATTTTAATAGCATTTTCTTGTTCTTTTTCATATTGTTTAGAGATTAAATGAATTTCCCGATCAAATTCTTCATTCCGAACTTGTTTTAAAATTGATTCATAATTTGTTTCACTAATTTGAAAAACTGTACCACAGTTAGGACATTTAATTTCATTCATAATATGCACTTCCTTCTAAAAAAATTATAGCATATGAAAAAGAAAAATTTCAACTTATTAAAAATTTGAGTTTGCCCTTTTTAGAAAAATAATATTCAATTTATATGTAAAGTGAAAAATCATCACTTTACATTTTTTAATCTTTTCTAAAATCTTTGATATAAGTTATTTTCACTTACGTTTTTTACATATTTATTTGATTTTAATATTTCAATTTCCTTTTTTGTAAATAATTTCTTAGACATTAACATCACTTCTCTTTTGTATAATATCCCTTATCATAAGTATCTTGAACAACTGCATCAACACTTTCATATCGTGTTTTAAAATGTACATATTTTGAATAACAATCATACAAATTATCAAATGTTTCTATACCTTTCACATCTACTATAAATTCTTCATCTAAATTCGGAAGTTTTACAAATTTAATAGTATCTCCAACTCTAACTAATTTTCTTTTTTCATCATTAAGTCTATACTCTAATTTTTTTACCAGATTTTACATCTTCAAAACTAGATTCGTTAAGTTTCATTATATGTTCCATAGTAATCCTCCTGTTACTAGTTTTCTTATCTCATGTGGAATAACTTTGTAAAATAATTTTTTAACATATTCAAAAAATCATTTTAAAATTTGAACTAGTTGAAATGGACTAGTTTCATTTCCAATTTGTCCTTCATTAAGAATTTTAACATTTGGTTTTAAATAAACAACAGGTTTTACGTGATTAACGAACGTGCTAGCATTAGCAACAACACTATGATAAGTATCAGTAGATTTTTCACCATGCGCCAACCGATAAACAGAAATTGAACTATTCTCATTACTAGATATAGTCCATAAACTTTCTTCTTTATTTTCAGATAGCCAAGAATTATTATAACAATCTGTTTGATTTTTCCAATCAAGATTCAATAAACAACTATTTTTCATGCTCGTTGTATAATAATAATCTGATGGATAAATCATTCCAATATTATTTTGAAAAGAATCTCCTTTTCTTTCGTCAATAACAAGTTGTTGAAAATTATTAGAAACAAACTTTTCTATGCCAATATCCCAATATACTTTCTCTATCATATTTTTTGAATTTTCTTTAATACCTATTGTAGAAAAATCAATTACTTTATTTTCCTTCTGAACACATTTACCTTGTTCAAAGTTATATTGCGTACAATTATAATATGTTATATTGCTTTGACTATTATAATAAGATTCATTTAATAGTTTACTTAAAGAAGATTCTTTCCATTTATTTGAAGTTGTTAAATCTTCTTTTAAATCCCAACTATATTTTCCTATACTATCACTTCTAACTATTTTCACTCTTTGTTCTACTTTATTTTCATCTGTCATGACATTCACTAAACCTATAATTCTCCATAACTCATCATTAAATTTAATATAATTATTTGGACTCGCTCCTACATATCGATATTCCGTTGTTTTAAAACCTTCATTTACATCTGTTACATCCTCATGCTTTACTTCATATAATCCATCTTCTCCTTCAGAAACTAAGGATATTCCTTTTCCTAAAATATAAACTCCTTTTGTAAAATATAAATTACATTTTGTTCTTGATGTGCTAACTCCACTTACATGTATCATATTATCTTCTGTTACAAATACTTTTATTTCGGAATCATTTTTTCCTGTAACTCCACAGTAACTTCTACTTTCATCTAAGACATAGCCTTCTTCTTTTCTTGGCATATTCTTTTGTATTACATAATCTTCATTTTCTTCGTTCTTTACATAAAAAGCAAAATAGATGTCTCCTGGATCTTCTATAGTTCCATTTATCACATTAAAGTTGCTATTCACTTCAAAGATTGCAAATGTTCTAAACAAAACTACTCCTGTTATTAATAAAATACAAGTGATTGTAAATAAAATGATTCCGATTTTCTTTTTATCTTTTTCTTTAAACGATTTTAACTTCATATGAAAAAATCACCCTACTCTATAGAATGATTTTATCACAAGACCCCCCCCCCGATGTCAATATGTGAAAGAGGATTATCATTTTTTTTAAATTGTAAAACTAAAACTTAAGTAATGAAAAATTGAATACAATGTGGATAGATGAAAGTGAAAGAAAACTTTATCAATATCTAAGTATATTAGATGCAGATAAAGAAGATTTAAAAGAGATGGAGTAAAGCTGAGTGTATGAAAAATTATCAAGAGAAAGTACTAAATGAAAACAAAGAGTTTACAAGTTTCTTAACTCATGAACAAGATATTCAATTTTAGCTCAACTCAGAAAGACTTGAAGGCAAACGCGAAGGCGAAGCCATTGGCGAAAAGCATGGCGAAAAAATTATCTTTATAGAGTTAATAAGATCTGTTCAAAATTCTTACTTTGTAGAGTTTATTTCTTTTTGAAGAGATTCAATTTCTTCTTTGGTTAAATGAGTGATTTCTATAATATCTTCTATAGGGTATTTATGAATCATTAACTTTACTATTTCTTCTTTTTCATTTTTAATTCCTTCTTCGATGCCTTCTAATTTACCTTCATCAAATCCTTCGTGATAAATGGCTTTATTTCGAAATTCATCTGGATTATAAAATAACTTATCATCATACTTCCCTGACATTTCTTTCAATTTTTCACCCACTCTTTTCATCATTTTATCATTCCCGTATATTTCTTTTCTTAACTTCTCATCTTTACATACGAAAATGTATAATAACCACGCAAGGTCTTTTTCTTTTAACTACTTGATATCATTATAGCCTAATGTAAATAGAAAATCAAGGTTGATATCAATAATTTGTATCATTTCATCTCTTACCATTCCATATTTTTCTTCGATCATTTTGGAATGATAGACAAAATCGTTTTTCTTAAAATAATCATAATTGTTTAAATTGATTTGAATGACATTTTTACTCATTGTATAAGATTCATTCGGTTG
>CANQRJ010000026.1 GCA_947626215.1 uncultured Bacilli bacterium | reverse complement strand
TTCGACTTGCATGTCTTAGGCATGCCGCCAGCGTTCATCCTGAGCCAGGATCAAACTCTCAATAAAAAAGATTTATTCAAAATCTTACATTTAAAGTTTTTTCCTAAGCTACTCAAATTGACTTTTTTACTTAGTTTTCAAAGATCGTTCACACTTTTTCGAAGTGCAATATGAGTTTATCAAATCTTTTTATTAATGTCAACACTTTTTTGACATTTTTTTTATTTTCTTTTACATTTCTTTTTTAATTCAAAATTTTAAAAGAAAAACGACCGATTTTCACTCATTTTTGTATGTTTTTGCAACACACGCTTTACATTCTACAAGAAAATTCTTGTAAATGCAAGAGGAAATTTTCATTTTTTCAAATTTTTTTGAAAAAAGGTTCAAATTCCCGTTTTTTTGTTACTTTTTTGCAGTAACTGTTAACTAGTCTACAATAAAGTTTATGTAAATGCAAGAAAAAATTGCTTTTTTCTAGCAATTTTTTTCATTTTTTATTTTTTGGTACTCTTGATAATACATTTCGACCACATTTTCTTGAAAAGGTCCTAGACCACTTTTCTTTAATTCAATGAGTTCTTTTAAAGAATTTTCAATAATATAATCTAATTCAATTCCATATTTCATGATTTTTTTATGATAACGATATTCATTTCGATCTAAAACTTTATACCCTCCGTCTGGGTAAACTCTTAAGTCTAAATCGTAATCTATATATTTAATGGTATAGCCATCTATAATATAAGGAGTTGCAATATTACAATAATAAAATAATCCTCCATTTTTTAATTGACCAATGATATTAAACCATTTCTTTTTATAAAAAAATAAAATAGCCGGTTCATTGGTCGTGTGACTTGAGCCATTATGCTCCGTAAGTTTGGTGTGATCATTTGCTACAATTAATTTTTCATGATCTATATATACTACGGTAGCCTCATCACTCGTACGATCTAAATAGCCATTATGTTTATAACAACATATTTTTAATTTATCTCCGATTTTTATATTATTCATTTTCAAAAACTTCTTTCTCTTTGTATATTATACATAATTTCTCTCTATTTATAAAGAAAAAAAGAACTAACTTAATAGTTCTAAGGCTTTATTAAACTGTGTATCTACCCATATTCCTTCTTCGTTTTGTTCTAAATCAATCTCATAATCAGGCGTAATCCCTACACCATCAATACAACTTCCATTAGGTCTTAACCAACGAGCCGTAGTATATTTTACCATACTTCCATCTTCTAAACTTTTTGTTTGTTGAACTTTTCCCTTTCCAAAAGTGGTGTTACCTACTACAAAAACATGGTTCAAATTATCTTTTAAAGCCGCGGTTAATACTTCACTTGCACTAGCAGAGTTTTCGTTCACCAAAATCGCGACATCATAATCTCGATGTTCTTCCGTATCATCCTCAAACTTTTCAGTTTTTTCTTTACTTTCTAAACTATACATAGTCATACCAGGTTTTAAAAATAATTTAGCGATTTCTGTAGCTCCTTTTAAATAACCTCCTGAGTTATTACGCATATCAATCATTAAACTTTCCATATCTTGTTCTTCTAAATCTTGTAAACTTTTTTTAAATTCTTCTCCTACCGTATTCGTAAATGATTCAATTTCGATATAGCCAATTTTATGATTTTCCCATTCTATTAACTCATGAGTTAAAGGCGTATTAATTTTCTCAGCCTTCACATGGAAAGTCATATTTTCTTCATTTCTTTGAATCACTAATTCATTTTCACCATTTTTATTAATTAAATTGGCTACTTGAGATTGTGTGAGTCCTTCTGTAGAGCTCCCATTAATCATAACTAAAATATCACCGCTTTGTAAACCAGACCTATAAGCAGGTGTGTCTTTATAAACATCTACTATTTCTCTTCCATTATTAATAGATATCCCAATTCCATCAAATTTGCCACTTAATCGATCGGCTAAATTATCGGTTTCATATTGATCCATATAAGTAGAATAATCTTCCCCTAAATAATTTAACATGGCAGCAATTGCAACATCAATCATTTTACTTCGATCAATATCCTCATAATAGTCTTCTTTTAATCCATTATAAACTTTTAAAAATTCTCTTAAAGCATCATCATCTTTGATACTCGCCGAACCGAGTACAATCTTACTATTATTATAAATAATTAAACCCGTTGTTAAACTAGTAACAATTGCAGTTATAAATATAATGATACATACTCCTTTTAAAGAAAAGGAATTTGTTTTTTTCTCTTTCATCTTATCACGACCTTATAGACTAATCTTAGCATATTTTTTTGAAAATGAAAAGAAAAGTATTTCTACTTTTCACTCACTTTTAATTCTTTAGAAATATTTTCAATTCCTTCTAAGTATTTTGTTATTTTTCCATTTTTTATTTTAATCAAAGTTCCATCTATCATTCGTAAGTCTTTTATATTTTTGGCATTTGGATTACTATTTTCAGTAACATAATAATTTTGATTCATAACGTTTTTTAAATTTAAGTGATAAATTTTTAAAGCATTTTCTTGATTACTTTTATAATAACTTGCATATACATTATAACTTGGAGCAAAATCACTGTCATAATCATAAGCTAAAACATAGTATTCATTTTCTGGTTTTTGAAGCATCGTTCCTACAATTACAACATCGGTACTTACTTCTCCTGTTTGATAAGAATACTCTGGCGCTTCTTTTTTAATAAAGACCTTACTTATAAAATAAAACGCAATGACAAATGCAATGACAACTACTAAAACGATTGCAAATTTTATTAACTCCTTTTGTTCTTCTGTCTGATAATTTCTTTTTTTTGTCATTTTCCCACCTCGTAAGTATTATATAAAATATTTTAGGCTTTTTCAATCTATTTTATTTTCTAAAGAATCATACCGAAATAATTTTTTTAAAACCATATTGTTTTTATTTATCTCGGCACGTTCTAAAAAAAGAGGTAAAAATTCATTCAAATAATAGTTGATTAAATCTTCTAACGATTTGCCTTCCATCCCTTTAAATGAAGAAATTTCTTTTTGAAAACGATTACTAAATATATATAATATAGAAAAATCATGATAATCTAAACCAATTAAAACATTATCTTCTTCTTCAGGTATTTCGATTTCTAAATAAGGATGGCCTATAAAAGTGCACATTTCTACTCCAAAGTTTTTATTCAAATAAAAAGATTCATACGTACTTTTATTATATAATGTTTTGCCTTCTGTATTTCTTAAATAAATCACATCTTCTCCTATTAACATTATTTGAGTTAAACATTTATTCATTTGAAATAAAATTTTTCCATTTTCTTCATGAAAAAAAGTTTTTTTATTTTCAGAAACTTCCTTAATATATAACCATTCATCTTCATCTAATTGAATTAGATCTGTAAAACAACTGATTTTTACTTGTTTTGTATCTTTATCAATTAAATGATAATTTTCATTATTTAGATTGATTTCATATTTTTGTTTGTTAAAATAAATCATATACTTCACTACCCTAATCATATTGTAGCATTTTTTTTCTAAAATGAGTAGACATTTGCAATCATTCATAAAAAAAGAGAAAAATTATTTCTCTTTGCTCACTGTTTGATTATTATAACCAATACTACTTCCAATAGATAGTAATTCGCTTGTTGTCAAGTCATTTCCTGCTAAATAATAGCTAATATTATCTTTGGTCCAAGATAGTGAATTGGCCCCTAAAGCTCCAATGGTATCATTTACAATTAATGGATCTCCATAAACAGGAATTACTTCAAACTCGTCACTTGCAAATACTTTTTCTTCTACAAGTACAAAGTTTTTGTCTCCACCAAAGGTAAGAATGATTCGATCTCCTACTTCAGTACTTACTTTATCACTTTTTTCTAAGTACGTATTGCTTGGTATATATAATGGGTATAAGATGTTTTCCATAGAACCTGTTTCTTTTTCTTCTTTCTTCGTAGTACAATTCGTTCCTTCACATTTATTTTCTGTATTTTTACAAGATTCTCCTGTACAATTTTCCTCTTTATTCTTTTCTGGTTCTTTTACATAATCTTCTAATTTAAAATCGTCTTCTTTTAAACTAGCTTTATAATCAATACTCATAAATGTTACTTTCATTTTTAATTGATCTTTTTCATCATATACTTCTGTTTTTTTAATATTGTTGTCTTTATCAATGGTTACTTTTTGATATTTTAACTCTGGATTATTCGGATAATGAACATTTGATTTTACTACAAAATCTCCATCGACTTCTTCTACAGAACTTTCAGAATCATTATTCATATCGGTTACAATCGCTTTTAATAAATAACTTTGGGAAGAATTATCTGGCCATTCACTTTGAAATTTAAAACTTTTATTTAAAGAAGGGGTTATCACATATACGGCATCTTGATTTCGTAAAATAATTTGTTCATGATTATTTGTTTGGTTGACCATTGTAACTTTGTAATAAGCATCTTTCATAAAATCGACTTCTAAACTATAGGTAAAAGTTTCTTCATCGGCATAAATTTCCATATTTCCTTTCAAAGTATAACTTGTCGTGTCATTTACTTTGGCAGTAAAATCTTTTATAACATTTTCCTTACTTTTCTTTCCACATCCTGTTAAACATAAAAGGATGCTTAAGAATACTACAAATATTTTTTTCATGCTCCACATCATTCCTTTTCTATTTAACTATATTTTGAATTGTTTAATTTATGAATAATATTTAAAAAATTTTACATACTATAAGTGAAAGGATGAGGAAAATGGAAATTATATTTAAAATTTGTCTTGTTTTTGTCATTATTGGGGCAATTAACTGGGGACTCATTGGATTATTTGATTTCAATTTAGTGGATACAATATTCGAAGCTGGTTCTATTATTTCTAAAGTCATTTATACTTTAGTTGGCGTAAGTGGACTAGTTAGTATTGGTATTTTATTCCATCATATCGATAATCATCCAATGGAATAAAAAAAGAGAACTTATTTTAACAGTAAGTTCTTTTTTGATTTTCTTAATTCTTCTGTTTGATGTTTGTCTACTTGATAGCAATCATATTTTAACTGAGCCGCGCGAAGTTTAAACTGTAGTCTTAATAAAATCTCTTTAAAAGTATAAGATTTATCAATTCCTTTTTGATAAGGTTTAGCCACATCAGATAAAATATCTACAATATCTTCAGATTCTAATAAATTTATATGATGAGTTAATATATTATCTAACATCGAACTAATAAGATAATAAAATTCATTATATATATCTTCCTCTTTATTAGAAGATTTGTTACCATTACTAGTAATCATAATAGGATCATCTTTAATCACACTTAAAAGTAATTTACTAAGTGAAAAATTAGAAGTATCAAGTATTGAATTATTTAATTTTTCCCAACAAATAAGTAAATGATTTTCAAAGTTAATCAATTTTATGGAAGAAATAGTTTTTCTTTCTTCCATTGGAAAATGAATATCTACTTCACCATTTTGTTTTAAAAGTTCTAAAATTTCTGTCAACATATTTTTGGCCTCCGAGAAAAATTATATAAAATTTATGAGATTAAGGCAAGAAAAAATGATACAGAAATAGAAAAAACTAGAGTACGCTCTCTAGTTCCTTTTTTAAGTTCCTCTTAATGATGGGAATCACTAGCTTTTTTATAATGTACAATTTTCATAAATTGCAAAATTTATAGCATAAATATGTATAAATGTCTAGATTTTTAAAATATTTATGGCATTAGAATGATGCGAAAACTAACGTAGTACACCTTTGTACCGGTGTTAACATCAAAAGCTCCTATACCCGCCTCACTTCCATGGTCATAAGTACCACCGCGTATAAACCATGGAGAAGTTGCTATCCCAAAGTTTGAGAGATCCGCAAAATAACTACTGATTATCCCTCCTGGTCGTGTATTGTAACTATATTGTATAGAATAAAATGGGCCTAGTTCTTTGGTCGCATCTCCTAATTTTCCTCTTTGGTAACTATAAATTAAAGAATCATTATCATATAAGTCATAATATTTTTTACTTGGCCATTCAAGCCCTTCTGTATTTTCTCCATTTTCATTTGAATATGGACCTTTAAATCCTGAATTATTGGTTGAATTTGAACCTGTTGCAGGTTTGACATTATCTGTGTTTGATTGCATCACGCCCATTACATATTCCACAGACCCGCCAGACATATCAAACACTCCATAATAATTTCCTGTTGTACTTGCTACTTGACTACTTGAATTATAATAACTCCATCCAACTACGCCATCTTTATTTAATCCAGTTGCTTCATATTGATTACAAGTTTCATTTGATTGTGTATAACCACATGTTGGATCTTTGCTTGACGAATAACCTGTAATAAAAAAACTATTATTAATTCTTAGTTCTGTACATGAATTATCATTACATGTACCATATTTTGAATATGTTAAATAAAATATAGCTCCCCATTCTGTATTTTTCATCATATGACTTTCTAAGTCTCTTATATAATTATAGCTTGTATAAAAAGCATTACCTACTTGTATTTCTCTCCAACTAAAAACATTTGGTTTAACAATAATTTTTGAAGGATTTTGTATATTTTGTCGAGCATTGAATTCATTCCAACTATTAGTTGGCATTACATTCGTTTTATCATTATTTTGATTATATCCTGTTTCAAATTTTCCTACCCACATCCCATTGCTATTAAATGCTACAAATGCAGGATGAGTTATATATTCTCCTTGTTGATTCCCTGTGGATA
This sequence comes from uncultured Bacilli bacterium, assembly GCA_947626215.1. Classification (GTDB taxonomy): domain Bacteria; phylum Bacillota_I; class Bacilli_A; order RF39; family UBA660; genus Ventrenecus. Next base: position 7,419 of record CANQRJ010000026.1, on the reverse strand, counting down.
ACCCTTTATCTTTTGTTTCAAAAATAATTTCATAAGGATTATTTGACCCTTTATTTGGTATACCATCATTGTTCTCTTTTTCTCCCAAGTTTTGATTAATTCCACTGTAACTATTATAAGTACTTTCACTTTCTTTTAATTGATACTTATATCTGGGAATCCACACAAAATAAGATTCAATTGCACTTTCTTGGATTTCATCTCCAGGTTTATAATGATCCACTTCTCCATCCTTTAAAATAATTGCGTTGGCCCATCTATGTTCACCATAACTATACCAACTCGTTGTGATATCTGCTTTTCTTACTTTGCCTCCTGGAGAAGCCCCTTCATAATTTACATCAGTTGGTTTTTCTGAATTACTTATTGTTACTGGTATAAGTCTTCCATTTCCTAAATCTGGAATAGGTCCTATACTTCCATCTGTTTGTTTTAATGTTTCATCTACATATATCTCTTTAAAATATAAATAACATTTTGTCTTGGTTGTACTTACTCCTTTTATTTCAACACTCCATTTCTCATCATTCCATGATACAACCTCACCATTTTCACAATAACTTGTACTTGTGTCTAGTGAATAACCACTTTCTTTATTGGGTACACTTTTTTGTAATTCATTATCTACATAAACCATAAAACGAATATTTCCTTCATCTTCTATAGTTCCATTAATAATATTAAATTCATCATTTGTTTCAAAAATAGCAAATGTTCTATAAAGTAGTACTCCACTTATTAACAATATACAAGTTATAGTAAATATTATAATTCCTATTTTCTTTTTATTTTCCTCTTTAAATCGCTTTAATTTCATGTAACCACCTCTTTATTTTTAGACAAAATTTAATTATTGTAATTTAATTTTAGATAAATTTTGTCTAAATGTCAATAGTTAAATATTATCTATGATTAAATAAAAATAGGTGACATATATGAATCGTTTAAAAGAATTAAGAGAAGATAAAGACTTAAAACAAAAAGATATAGCCAAAATTTTAGGCATTACTCAAAGAAATTATAGTTATTTTGAAACAGGATCTACAGTTCTTACAGAAGAAATATTAAGAAAACTTGCTAATTATTATAAAACAAGTGTCGATTATATTTTATACCTTACTGATAAAAGAGAATCCTATCCTCCAAGCATATTATCCGAACATCAAAAATAAAAAGCCTTTAAAAGGCTTTAATAAATGTTGATAATTTGGTCATTTTTTACATCAATTTGCAACGCGGCAGGCTCTTTTGAAAGTCCTGGCATTGTCATAATACTTCCTAAATACACCGTGATGAAACCCGCTCCATTATAAATTCTGATATCTTTTACTTTTATAGTATAATCGGTTGGATTTCCTAATTTTTTAGCATCATCACTTATAGAATATTGAGTTTTAGCAATACACAAAGGCATAGGTTCTAATTTTTCGGCATCTTTTATTTTCTTTAAGGCGACTTCATCATATTCTACTTCTTTTGCATTTAAAAATTGTTTACAAATGATTTCAATTTTTTCTTTTATAGGAGAATGAATATCATAAAGATAATTCATTTTTTTATTGTCTAATTTTAAAACTTCTTTTGCTAAGTCTAAAGCACCCTTTCCCCCTTCTTCGTAAACATTATTTATGATAATTTTTTTATGATATGGTGTTAATAACTCATTTAGAATGCCAATTTCTTCTTCACTATCATCTTGGTATTTATTTAAAGTAATCACATAAGGAATTTGTAATAAATTTAAATTTTTTAAATGAGCTTTTACGTTTTGAAAACCTAGTTTTATTTGTTCGATATTCGAAAGTTCTTCGTTCATCGCATGATGTTTTATGGCTTTTAACGTTACCACAAAAACAATACCTGATACATTAAATTCATTTTGTCTAGAAACAATATCAATAAATTTAAAACCTCCTAAATCAAAACCAAATCCTGCCTCGGTAATTACTAAATCGGATAAGTTAGTTGCAAGTTTTAAAGCCGAAATTGTATTCACTCCAGGAGCAATATTCGCAAAAGGGCCACCATGGACTAAAACAGGATTTTTTTCTAAAGTTTGAACTAAATTAGGTTTCATTGCATCTTTAAGTAAAGCAAGTAAAGAACCTGTAATATTTAAAGATGATACATAAACATATTCTCCTTTTGTATTTTTTCCTATAATTATTTTATCCAATCTTTTTCTTAAATCTTCTAAGTCTTTTGCCATACAAAGGGTACTCATAATTTCAGATGCCGCGGTGATCGTAAATTTTTCTTTTCTTTCTACTCCAGAAGTTTTTCCACCATAACCTACTATAATATTTCTTAAAGCTCGGTCATTCATATCCAAAGTTCTCGTAAAATAAATTTGATCTTTATCGAGTTCTAAAGGATTTCCTTGATATAACGAATTATCAATCATCGCCGAGATTAAGTTATTTGCCGTAGTAATCGCATGAAAATCTCCTGTAAAATGAAGATTAATCTCTTCCATTGGAACGATTTGAGCGTAACCTCCTCCAGTTGCCCCACCTTTAATTCCAAATACAGGACCTAATGAAGGCTCCCTTAAAGTGAGCATCGAAGAAACGCCTAATTGATGCAAAGCATCATGTAAACCTATAGCTACTGTTGTTTTTCCTTCTCCATAAGGAGTAGGATTCATACTTGTTACTAAAATAATCTTACTCTTTTTATTCCATTCAGAGTTTCTATGAATCTTCGCTTTATATTTTCCATAAAGCTCTAACTCCTCATCTTGAATGTTTATTTTTTTAGCAATTTCTGTAATATTTTCTATTTTATTTTGTCCTGCAATTTCATAATCTTTTAACATTTTAAATTCCTCCTTTTTTAAAAAAAGAAGTAAATCACTACTTCTTTTATGAACCTGTTATAACAATGTTTACTTTACTTGCAACAACATATGTTACTCGTGGATCTGTCGTTTCAATTTTAATATCCACATCATAAGTACCCGCGGTAAAGTTTGCTAAGTCAATATAGGCAGAAATGTTTTCTTCTGTAATGGTATCGATTACAGATTGAACTCCTTTAATTTGTACTGAAATAGGATCTTCATTTGTTCTGTTAACAGTAAGTCCTGTTCCTAAATTTTCAGAACGAATATTTGTAATATTTAATGTTTTTTGTTTTTCATCTCCGAATGTTACAACGACTTTGACATCTGACTCACTAATAGAACGTACTCCGGCAGGTTTTCTTATACTAACTTGTTGAGTTAATGCACCACCTGATCCTTTTCCATTAATATCAATGGTAACAGGTACACTTTTAATCTTGTCAATTTCTTCTTTTTCACCATAAATATCTACTGTATAATTTGTTTTTCCTTCAATCGTAATTGTAGAAATCGATTTTCCTGCAACAAGCTCTCCAGTAGTAGAAACTACAATTGGAACCGTTGCCTTATAAGTACTAAACGCAATGCTTGCACTGACAGTAGTTGGAACAATCTCCACATTGTCAATTACTTCTCCATTTGAATCATATGCAACTAAAGGAATGTTATCCACTTCATAAGTAATCGCCTCAGTAAATTTATTATTACTTAAATCAATAAGTGCTTTTACAGTCGCGACTTTATCTAACGCATCTCTAGAACCTTTTACAATCACACTTGTTTGGTCTAAAGATACACTAGATACGGAAAATTTTTCATTTAATTTATTTTCATTTAAAAGTTCATAAGTGATTGGATGTTCTTCACTTTCTTTTTTCTTAATAACAACACTTACATAAGCAGGATCTAACTTATAATTAATATTATCCACTGTTTGATTATAAGTTAGTTTTACTTTTCTTGGAGTTTCACTAGGTGTATAATCTGATAAGTCTAAAATCACTTCATGCTCTCCAAGTTGTTTGGCTAAGTACAAAGCACTTTTACGACCTGTTAAAATAATATCTACTTTATCAACAAGTCCTTCTACCACATAATTTTCTTTGTTATAAATAACATTTACTGGTTCATTTGCCAAAATCTCGGCTTCTGTTTCTACTAATGTAATGACCTGGCTATCTACAAGTAAAAATACAATCACGGCCAAGGCTAAAGAAATATAAACTAAAGTTAAAGGTCGGTTTAAAAATTTTTCGACATGTATAGGATTATTTTTTAATTTCTCATATAGAAAATAAATTGCTCGACTAATTGGCGTAATAAACTTTTGATCTAATATTTGATAAAGTTTCTTTAAAATATGAATGAACTTATTCATCAACTTCCTCACTTTCTTCCTTTTCCACATCGGAGTCATAGAAGACTTCTGTTTTAGGTTTTAACTCATCCATTAACATCATTCTAAAATCATCTAATGTTAAATTATAATGAAGTTTTCCATCACAAGCGATGCTTATACGACCTGTTTCTTCAGAAACTACTAATGCCAGTGCATCGGATTCTTCGGCAATTCCTAAAGCAGCACGGTGTCTGGTTCCTAACCTTTTGCTAATGCTAGGATTCATCGATGTACGAAATACGGCTCCTGCACAACTAATGCGGTCTCCTTGAAAAATGACTCCTCCATCATGAAGTGGACTATTTGGAAAAAATAAATTACTCAAAAGTTCACTAGAAACATCAGCATAAATCTTGGTTGCACGCCCAATATACTCTTGTAAAGAAACATCTCTTTCAATGACCATCAAAGCCCCTATACGATTTCTTTTTAAGTATTCTACTGATTTCATAATTTCACTTACCATTTTTTCTCTTTCGTCTCCGGTAAGTACTTTATGACGTCCAAGAAGTTGAGTTCTTCCTATACTTTCTAACATATTTCTAATTTCTGGTTGAAAGATTACAATAATTGCAAGTGGTCCCCATTCTACTACGTATTCAAGCAATAATCCAACGGTGTATAAATTTAAAATTTTACTTAATATTTCAATTAAAATAACAAGTAATACTCCTTTCACAATTAAAACCATTTTTACATTGTTTCGAATATTTTTTAAAATAAAATAAAATAAAGCCCAAACAATACATATATCTAATACTTTGGTAAATAATGACCAAACTAATCCTAATGACATAAAATCACATCCTTCATTCTTTGCTTTTTCATTATAGCAAATTTTTTCTAAATAATCTATAGAAAGTATGAAAATTAAACGTACCTCTCAAAATAAAAATTTAGTAATCCCTTTGAATTTTTTCTTCTTTATTTAAAGAAAATAAAATAGCTAAGTAAGAGGAAATCATTGGACTTAATAAAACATGTCCTGTTATACAAGATAAGAAAATTAATAAAAGAAATAAGAAATGATAAAAAGAGTTCCATGAAGTATTTCGAAGGGCATAAATCATACTAAACAAATAAACAAGAAAACCTAAAAGTCCAATGGAATAATAAATATCAAAAATATCAATTTCAATATCTTTTATTTTTAAAAGTTGAGTTCTTCCAATACCAAATAATTTGTTTTTTAAAGAGCTTTCGTGATAATATTCTTCTACTTTACTAAGAGTCGTTAATCGATCACTAAAAATGACATGGTCTATATTTTGAAGAGTCAATAACTCTGTTACATTATTTATTTGATAAAATTCTAAAGTTGTTTTAATGTTTTTATAAAAGTTACTTTGAGGGATCCAAAGAATGAAAACTCCAATCAAAATAAAAGTAAATCCTATTACAAAAGAAAGATGTTTTTTAATAAATGAAAAAATTTTTTCTCTTTTTTGATTACAAAAATAACATAAAATCAAAAGAATACTTCCATATAAGGCTTTTGTTCCTAAAAGATAAATCATGGCAAGAATAAGAAGAACATAAATAGGTAGCGATTTATTTTTATCTTTTATTAATTTTACAAGAACGATTGGTGTGAGTAAAATAAACACATTAGCAAGCTCATTTCCTATATAAAAATATGATAAGTATAAGTCTTTATTTAGATATAACTCACTCATATTATGCCCTAAATGAAAAGGATAAGGAAGTAAATATAAAAGAAGATAGCATAAAAGAACTTTTATCATGGTACTACTATGAATGATCGAATCTTCTTCTTTAAAATAAACAATTAGAATGGGTAAATAAAAGATTTTTATTAAATTAGAAAGCTCCATATACAAACTTCGTTCTTTTTCTAAATACCAAAATCCCATATCAAATAAAGAATAAAGAGTCATCATTCCTAAAAAAACTAAAATAGATTTTTTTTCAAAACCTTTTTTTAATAAAAAACAAAAAGCAAAAATTAAAAAGACACTTCTTAAAAGAACTCCAATACTTGGTAAGTTTTCCCATGTTGCAATCGCGGTAAAAAAATCTATAAAAGGAAATGTAAGTATTATAAAGTTTAATATTTTTTCTTTTTTCATAAGTCCTCCATCAATAAAATAGTAACACACTTTTAAAAAAGAAAAAAGAATTATTTATATTTAAAAATCATACCACAAAAAGACTTTTCCTTTAGAATCAGTAAATTTTAAAGAATAAATATAACCATTAAAATAAGCATCTGTATCCCAATTGGATTTTCCTAAATAATTACTAGTTCTTAAGGTATTTTTTACATAATTAAGATTATTAATAGTTTTTTCAACATCTAAAATATTATCTTTAAACATATTGACAAAAATAGTATTGGATTGTTTTAAATATTGAATCTTATAAATGCTTTTTGCATTTAACGTTATCGTTTCATTCAAATTAGTATCATCTGCAGATTCTTCATCATATTTTGTGGCTGAACGTAATGTATTGGATGTAGCCTGATTAGCAACTAAAATATTGTCTAATGGTGCACCATTTCCAAAATCAAATATTCGTGAAAAGGAATTTAATTTTTGCCATTTTGCTTCAAACTCAATAGTAAAGCCATTTGCCCAATCAATGGACTCGGGTAAATCTGCTACATCCACATAATCATTTACTCCATCAAAATAAATTCCTAAATTTCCTTCTTCGTCTTCTTGAACCTTTGCTCCATCCATAAATGTTCCATTATATTTATTTCCTGATAAATCAAATAAAGTTGTTTCATCATATGTTTTTATAAAATATAAATTACATTTTGTTCTGGATGTTTTCATTCCTGTTACTACGATAGACCATGTATCCCGATCTAAAGCAAGCTTCATAGTTTCATCTTTTTTTCCTAAAACTCCACAGTAACTTTTTTCTTCATCTAACCAATACCCTTCATCTTTTTTGGGCATTTCTTTTTGAATCACTCCATCTTTATAAAAAGCAAAATAAATGTCTCCTGGATCTTCAACACTTCCATTCATCACATCATATTTATCATTTGTTTCAAAAATAGCAAAAGTTCTATAAAGAATCACTCCACTTATTAATAAAACACAAGTAATGGTAAACAAAATAACTCCAATTTTTTTATTATTTTTTTCTTTAAAAGATTTTAATTTCATATGAAAAAAATCACCCTACTCTATAGAATGAT
>CANQRJ010000025.1 GCA_947626215.1 uncultured Bacilli bacterium | reverse complement strand
GATTCTACAGTGATTATCGATGAAAATCAAAAAGCATCTTTTAAATTAATTTTAAAAAAAGAAAATAATATGATAAATATTTATATTTATAAAAATAATGAATATATTGATAATATTTCATATCAACCTATTGATACTGATCATATATTAAGAAATGTTTTAAGAACAGAAAATTACTTAGGCAATTCTCCATTTATAAAGATTGGCTATTATGATAAAATTTTTAATGGTTACATTTATTCTTTAAAGATTACTGATGCCGAGAATCATATTATTCTTTGGTATGATTTTTAATAAAATAAAAATGCTTTAAGGTTAAAAAATAATTTATTTATCTTGTGAAATTCTTTAAATTGTGGTATCTTTTTAATATGGAAAGTAAGTGAAAATATGAAAGAAGAAAATAAAAAGAAAACAAGTACTAGAAAAAAAACTACTAGTACAAAAAGTACTGCAAAAAAACAAACAACCAAAAAAGTAGGAACCACTTCGAAAAAGACAACAACTAAAAAAACTACTGTAAAGAAAGCTCCAATAAAAGAATTAGAACAAGAAACTACATCTTTTGTAGTAGAAGAAATGGAAAAGAAAACGATAGAAGAACCTGTGAAATTACAAAAAGATGAATATATTACACCATCTATTCATATTATGGGTATTATTGCTATTTTTCTTGCAACTATGTTAGTGATTATTTATGGTGTTGTTATGTTTAAAAAAGCTAAAGAAGTCACTTATTCAGATGACTGGGCAAATAAAAGTTATTTAGTAGAACAGGAAATTTCTCCTCAACTAGAATGTGATAAAATTCCAAATGCTATTTTAGGGGATCGTTCATTTATTTTTGTAACAATTTATAGTGAAGAAGAATTTGAACTTGAAAAAGATTTAGCAAAAGTTATTAAAGAAAACAAATTAAATAGCGATTTTTATGTATATCCTCTTACAGATAACTGTGGACCTGTTTCCAATCCTGATAGTGTAGCGGGACAAAATTTAAAATTAGAAAGTGGTCTTACAAAGACACCTGCCATCTTATTTTATCGTAATGGTCTTTTGGAAGAAGTAGTTACAAGAGAAGATGAAAAAATGTTAGAAGTTGGCGATTTTCAAAAACTTTTAGATATTTATGAAATTACAAAATAAGAGAGAATTTCTCTTTTTTTGAAGGAGGAAAAAAATGCTCAACGTTGTTTTATTTGAACCTGAAATTCCGGGAAATACAGGAAATATCATGCGAACTTGTGTTGCCACTCATACTCATTTACATTTAATTAAACCTTTAGGTTTTTCCTTAGATGAAAAATATATACGCCGAAGTGGTGTAAATTATATTGATGATTGTAAATATACTGTTTATGAAAATTGGCAAGATTTTGAAAGTAAGAATAAAGGAGTCTTTTATTTCTATACAAGATATGGTCATAAGCCTCATTCTGATTATGATTACAGTCAAAAAAGTGAAAATATTTATTTGATTTTTGGCAAAGAAAGTACAGGAATTCCAAGGTCTATTTTAAAGCCTCATTTAGATACTTGTGCACGTATTCCAATGACTGATAAAGTGCGAGCTTTAAATCTTTCAAATTCAGTTGCAATTGTTCTTTATGAGGCATTAAGACAACAAGATTATATCGATTTACTTCGAGATGAACCAGAAGATAATTCCCATAAAGGAAAAAAGTTTATTGAGGATTATCATGAATTGTAGGAGATGTGGTAAAGCTCTTGGTACAGACCGTGGTATTTGTCCTTTTTGTGGAGCTATGTTAAGTCAGGATCAAATGGAAACTTATAAAAAATATAAGAAAGAAAATCGTTTTAAAGAAGAAATGATTACTGAAAAATATAGTGGAAAAAAAGTATATTATGAAAAAAGGGAAAATCAAAATTCTAAATATTTATTTTTTCTTTTGTTCTTTATTATACTTTTGCTTATTATGGTTTTTATTGTTATCTTTTTGATTTAAATTATTTAAGGTGATTCCGATATCATCTTTTTTTATTTATTTTGTTTGATAACAGATACTTTGTTTTCATTTCTTCATATACTACCATAGAAAGGTTTGATATCAATGAAAAAAGCAGTATCTGATTTGTCTATTTTGGAAGAAGGAATAATAAAACAGATTGATTTAAGTGAACAAAAATATTTTAAAACGATTCATTTAGGAGTAATGAAAGAAAATAAAATTAAATGTTTGTTTAAAAGTCCGTTAAATGATCCCATAGCTTATCAAATTAATGGTTGTGTTTTTGCTCTTAGAAAAGAAGATGCTAAAAAAATAATGGTGGAAACTCATGGATAAAAGAGTGTGTTTAATTGGAAATCCAAATGTAGGAAAATCAAGTTTATTTAATATTTTAACTCATAAAAATCAACATACAGGAAATTGGACTGGAAAAACAGTGGAGAATGCATTAGGAGAATTTAGTTATCAAGATGTTCATTGGACTATTATAGATCTTCCTGGTACTTATTCTTTAATAGGTGAAAGTGAAGAAGAAAAAATAGCAAGTGAATTTATTTTTAAAAAGGATTACGATATTGCTCTTGTCGTGGCAGATGCGACAAATCTTGAAAGAAGTTTAACTTTAATTTTAGAAGTGATAGATGTAGTTCCTAATGTGATCGTTGCTTTAAATTTAATGGATGAAGCTAAAAAAAGAAATATTGTTATTGATTTAAAAAAATTATCTAAATTACTTGGAGTTCCTGTTATATCTACAAGTATGAAAGATAAAAGTGGGATAGAAGAATTGTGTGATGCTTTAAATCATTTTACTCAAAATAAACCTATAAAAATTGAACATTCTCAAAAAATAAAAAATTATATTACTTGGATTCAATCAAAAATGAATGTGTCTAACGGAGAAGCATTGTACTATTTAAGAGATCATAAAATTTCAGAAGATTTGGAATTAAAAGAACAAAAAATTTTGCAATTTTATAAACATTATATTTCTAGAATTGAAATCATTGAAAGTTATCATCATTATGAAAAAAAGATAATCCAAAAAGTTTTAAATCGTAAAAATGAACAAGTAAAAAAAGAAGATGAGTTTTTGAATCATTTGTTAACTCATAAAAAAACAAGTTTTTTGGTTATTAGTTTGTTAGTTTTCTTTTTATTATTTTTAACTATTTATTTATCTAATTTGCCATCAGAATGGTTATTTCAATTTTTTGAAAGTTTAGAAAAACCATTTATGAAAATATTTCAATTTTTACCAAATTTTCTTTTAGAACCACTTATATATGGAGGGTATAGAACTTTATATTGGGTTGTTTCTGTTATGTTGCCACCTATGATGATATTTTTTCCATTATTTGCTTTATTAGAAGATTATGGACTGCTCCCTAGAATTGCCTTTGATTTAGATAAACCATTTTCTAAATGTGGTTCTTGTGGAAAACAAAGTTTAACTATGTGTATGGGTTTAGGATGTAACGCGGTGGGAGTTACTGGAGCAAGGATTATGGAAAGTAAAAAAATGAGAATTTTATCTATTTTGACTAATGTTTTTATTCCTTGTAATGGAAGATTTCCTGCTATGATTGCAATTATTAGTATGTTTTTTATTCAAGATCGATCTTTTTTGGGAAGTCTCTTAGCTTCTTTCATATTATTATGTATCATTTTTGGAGGAATTTTAATTACATTTATTATAACTAAAATTTTAAGCTTTTTTATATTAAAAGAAGAAAAACCTATGTTTATTTTAGAATTGCCATCTTTTCGTAAACCAAAGATTTTTAAAACTATAAAAAATGCTTGGAAAGATAAGGTGTTACATGTTTTAAAAAGAGCCATGGTTGTTTCTTTTCCGGCAGGGCTTCTTATTTATTTTTTAGCCAATTATAAAATAGGGGAAATATCTATTTTTGAAAGTATTGTTCATTTTTTAAATCCGTTTGGTCTTTTAGTAGGATTGGATGGGGTGATCTTATTAGCCTTTTTATTAGGATTACCTGCTAACGAGATCGTTATTCCAATTTTATTACTTGGTTATTCTAGCAGTGGATTATTAATGGAGTATGAATCTTTAGAAAGTTTAAAAATGGTTTTAGTTCAAAATCATTGGACTATTTTAACTGCAATTAATTTTTTGATTTTATCACTTTGTCATTTTCCATGCGCTACTACGATATTAACTATAAAAAAAGAAACAGGAAGTTGGTTTTATACATTTTTAGCTTTTGTTATTCCTACTTTAACTGGTTTGTTTTTCTGTTTTTTAATCCATTTTCTAATATAAAAAATAAGTTCATTTTTTTGAACTTATTTTTCTTCTTTTTCTTTCTCTTTCTTTGAATTAGGCATCTTATTATAAATTTCTGTTAATCTACGATGGATCATTAAGATGAGCAATGCACCTTCGAAAATTAAACGTGCGATGACGTTTCCGAAGAATAATACACATAAGAATAAAATAAAACTAGTAGAGATGTAACTAAATGATGAAAGAGTAACATAAATAGCTAAAAATAAATAACAGATTTTTAATATTGTTTCTAATGTCATGACTTTAAAACTTAAAAAATCATATAATTTTTTTGTAAAACCTGTATAATTTTTCTCATTTTTTGGATTTAAAAATGTGAAATATAGGACAACTGCTCCACAAAGAGCAACTAAGATACTTACAACACTCCATATTTCATCTACTGATGAAACAGTTGGTCTCATCCCAATTAAATCATAATCATACATAAACTCTTCTAACTCCTTTCTATGTTTATATTATCAAATTATATGTTGAAAAACAATAAAAATGTGCACTATAGTTACAAAACTTTGACGTTTTCCTTTTCAAAAAAAAGATTCTATGATAAAATTTATTTAGGCCGGCTTAGTACAGTGGTAGTACGCATGCATGGTAAGTATGAAAGAAGAGTCCGATTCTCTTAGTTGGCACCAGATGCTTTTAATCCCTTTATTTAAAGGGCTTTTCTTTTGCTTCGGTCTTGTTTTGGTCTTATTTGAGAATTTTATAAATTATTTAAAATGTCTATGATTGGTTTTTGAATATCAGGAAATAAGTGCATATAAGTTTGTTGCATTACTTGTATTGTATGCCCCATTCGTTTAGACATCATTACAAAAAATGCACCTACATCCATATTTCTTTTTATAGCTTCATTAATTAGCAAAGATACATGTGAATGGCGAAATTCATGGATTGTTATTTCTGGTACATTGCATAAGTTAAAGTAATAATGTTTTTTTCTATCTATTGTTACTAATGCCAATGGTTTATTTCCACCAAAGACATAATTTTCTTTCTCTTGACTAACAATATTGTAGTATTCTTTTAATTTTTTTAATAATATTTCAGGAATATCTACTTCTCTTGATTCTCCTGTTTTTGTGCTTGTAGATTTTTTCTTTCCATCTACAATTTCTCTAGACAATGTTTTGACTACTAATATTTTTCTGTTTTCAAAATCAATATCGTTCCAAGTAAGTGCAAGAACTTCACCTTTACGCATACCAGTGTAAAATAAAAATGTAAAAAATGTATTCCACATAATATCATCTACATTGCTTATAAAGGTATTAAATTGTTCTAAAGTGATGTATCTTAAATGTTCTTTATTCGAAATAATTTTTTCTTTTTCTGCTACATTTTTTTCAAATGTTCCATTTTGCCTTTCATAATTATATTTAAGGCCATAGTAATTAATACTGTAATCACATATCTTGTTTAGCATGCAGTGTAATTTGTTTTTTGTACGTAAAGAAATATTTTTATTGTCTATAAATTCATGCCATGCTATGAAAACTTGATTATTTAGATCTTTTAAGCGATATTTTGCAAAATAAGGCTCAATATAATTTTTCGTGCAATTGGAAAATTCTTTATAAGAAGAGAATTTAAGTTTTTTCTTTTCTTCTTCTAAGCATTTAGCAATTACATTTACAAATTTTTCATATGGGTTATAAGATAAAGTATCTTTTTTGGAAGAAATCTCACCATAATAACTACATGCTTCTTGATAGCCTTCACGACCTAGCCACATATTTCCATTTTCATCTAATCTGTAAGTAGTTTGTTTTCCGTTTACATATGGTCTAATGTAATATCGAGTTTGTCCATTCACTTTCTTATCATATTCATAAATTGGTAAATTCTTTGATGATTTTTTAGACATATTTTATTTTTCTCCTTTCACTCCCTCTATTTATATGTCTTTCTTTCACAATTAAATTGTACCATAAATAGCTTATAAAGTCCATAAAAAAATAGTCCAAATGTTCGGGCTATTTTTTATTATCTGTTTCTAACATCTGTACAATTTTAAGAGCTTGTTCTAATTTTACTTTATCAACATTTCTAACTAATGCTTTAAACTCTTCTAATTCTTTATCATCATAATCAAAATCAAGCAAATAATCTAAACTAACAGAAAAATACTTAGCAATTTCTTTTAATTTTTCATAAGAGGGAACAGAATGATCGTTTTCCCAATTTGAGATAGTGCTTTTTTGTACACCTAAAGCATCCGCTAATTCTTGTTGACTCAAGCCATCTTGTAATCTCAAATATTTTATTTTTTCATTTAGCATAAATTATCTCTCATTTCTTAATAAATATTTTAACATATTTTAGTAATAATGTCCAAGAAAATAGACGGGTAAAAAAATATAATCAAATCTTGAACAAAAAATGTTGACATGTTCAAAAATAGATGTTATATTTATAATGCAGAGAGACAAAAAAAGAATATCAAAGTCCGTCAAAACTTTTTGATATTCCCAAGACAATCTCTCTACAAAGACAAATGCTCTGTAAAAAATTGAAGGTTACTTCTTGTGGATAGTAATCTTAATAAGTGAAATATCACCTATTTTGATACTTCCACAAGATAGTAGATCCTTTAAAAGATTCAAAATTGTTTTCATTACCGTTTTTATGGACGAAAATTTAACGAATTTTGAATACTACAATTTCTTGTAGCAATTAAATTATAACTTACAGAGCCTGATTTGTCAAATCGGGTTTTTATATACCCTTAAATATGAATAGAAAGGGGTAAAAATGAACAACGGCGAACATCTCAATATTGACTTCATTTACTATCAAGAGTTAGGTAAGAAATTATCACAAGCAAGATTATCGTCAAGAAAAAGTCTATCACAAGTTGCAAAAAAAATAGGCGTAACGAAACAATCATTAGATTTGTGGGAACTTGGCAAAGTAAGAATCAAGAAAAAATATTTTAAAAAGTTATGTGATATTTATAACTTAACAGGTAATATTGAAGTTCAAGTAAATTTAAGGTGATTATGAAAATTATTAAAACATTTTCTTATGATGACAATATTGGAAGCATAAGAAGATTAGAACTAATTTATTTTAGATATGACATTATATGTGATGCAGATAGAAGGCAAATTTTTGTTGTAGAAAGGGCTTGAGACAGTATGCCAATTATAAAAAATGATATTAAAAGTTGTTTTACTATAATACCCAATTCAGCGATTCAAGCGACAGATTTAACAGATGCAGAGTATCGATTACTTATGTATTTATACTTTTTACCTGATTTTTGGAAAATCAACCAAGATGAATTAGGCAAGAAATTAAATTGTAGCAGAATAAACATCAACAAAAAAATCAAGAAACTAAAAGAACTTGGCTATTTGGAAATAATAAAGAACTCGGAAACTAAAGATTATGATTACATATTGAAAGAAAAAGATGTATCGCTTACAGATGTATCTCTGAGCGATGTATCGTCTAGCGATGTATCACCTACCGATACACATAATAATACTATATATAATAATACTATAGTAAATAATACTAAATTAAAAAATAATATAGAAAGAAATATAAAAGAAAGATTTTCCAAACCAACGATTGAAGAGCTAAAGAAATATTGTGAAGAAAATTCTTTGAAAGTTGATTGTGATTATTTCTATGATTATTATGAGTCGAATGGTTGGGTTGTTAGTAAATCGAAAATGAAAGATTGGAAAGCAACACTAAGAAATTGGAATAGAAGAAATTTTGTTAAACAAACAGAAATAAAATCAGAAAATATTCAAGAAGATGAAAATGGTTATGTTAAATATGGAATTGATGGTGGTATATTATGGGGTTACAGAGCTAACGGCAAGAGATTCTATATTAAAAAAGTGGAAGAATAATAAGAATGACACAACAAGAAATAGAAAACGAAAAAATATTTTTAGGCATTTTGTTTAATTATCAAGAAATAGGATTTAATTCTTTACAAATAAAACCATTTTATTTAAAAAATACATTACATCAACATATATTAGATTCATTTATAAAAAGTTATGAGAACGATAAGACTATTATTCTTGGAAAGTTATCTGATTATAACAAAGATGTTACGATTGATGCAATTTGTGACATTATAAGTGATGAATACTTACCGCTTACACAAATAAGACAACATTTTATGAATTATCAATGTTTAATTTTAGATTCATATAAAAAAGTTGTTATTAATGATTTAACAAAAAATCTAAATGCTGGAACAATAATGATGGATGATTATCTTAAAAAAATGGCTAAAATCAAAGAAATCAAAATTAAAACCGAAACTCTACCATTAACAAAAGATGAAATTGAGGAAAATATATCTTCAAAAGAAAAAAGCATTCATTTAAAATCTTTCAAACATTTAGATGATTTATTACAACTTGTGCAAGGAGATTTCTTGATGATTGGAGCATCTACTGGAGTTGGAAAAAGTGGTTTACTTCTAAATTTCATGAATGAATTAATGGAAAATTATCAGTGCATTTATTTCAACATGGAAATGAGTAAAACAACAATTTACAAAAGAATTTTGTCTATTAAAAGTGGTATTCCTTTAAATCAAATCGAACCAAGTGGAAGAGATTATTACGATAAAGAGTATATTACTGAGAATGTAAATAAAGCTATTGCAGAAATTGTTAAAAATCGTATTGTTGTAGAGCATAAAGCAACTGACATCGAAGAAATTAAAAAAGTATTACAATCAACTAAGAATGATGAAAAACATACCATTGTATTTTTAGATCATATAGGGCTTATACGGTGTAGTACAGGAAAATCACAATATGAGCAAATGACAGAAATAGCTAAACAATTAAGACAGTTATGCTTAGATTTTGATTGTACGATTATATCAGCATGTCAACTTAATAGAGCTTCTTATAATGCCGAAGAACTTAGTTTATCAATGTTAAAAGACAGTGGAGAATTAGAAAATAGTAGTAGTAAGGTTATTTTGCTATATCGTGATAAAAAAGATAAAGAAATAAATCCTGAAACTAAATCTCCAAAAATGAATTTAGAAATTGTTAAAAATAGAGATGGCATACTTGGAAACGTTTCTTGCATTTATTACAAGGAAAAACAAATATTTGAGGAAGTGAATTAAAAAAATGGAGAAATCTAAAGAAGAATCCAAAAATGTCATGACCGATGAAGAATTTGATAGCTATATTGACGAAAATGTCGAAGATGATTATTTTCCGATATTGGATGAAGACGAAGAAATGACATTGGAAGAATTGGAAGAATTAATGAAAGGAGAAGTCTTAAATGACGAAAGAGGAACAGATTTATAATTATCTTTGCAAATATTGCGTTGGTAAAGATAATCGAGTTAAAAATTATGAATTAAGAAAAAAATTTAATGTTTTTGGTGATAAATCTTTAAGAAAAATTATTGAAAATATAAGACTTAATTCAAACATGGTGGAGGTCGTTGCAAGTAAAGCAGGACCTGATGGGGGTTATTGGATTGCTAATTCTAAAGAAGATTGTGAAGAAACAATTAATCATTTAGAAAAAAGAGCAAAAATGATGGTGGAATTATCAGAAGTGATCAACGGAAAGATGGAGAGAAAATATGAAAATTAGAAATTATTTTAAAAGTAAAAGTGAGTTGCAACAACGAATTAAAGAATTAAATACAAAGGTTTTAGAACTTGAAGAAGAAATTGATTTAAGAAATGTAAAAATAAAAGATTTAGAATCACAACTTGCATCCGAACAGTTTGAAAAAGAATCATTTAAAAGTGATTATGAGAAAGAAAAAGCAAAAGTAAAAGATTTAAAAAAGAAATTGAAAGGAGCGAGCAAAAATGAAAAAGTTTAAAGTAGTTGTACCATGTGAATACATAGTGGGGCATTTAAGATATGGACATGGAGAAGCAATTATCGAGGCTAAAGATATAGAAGAAGCAAAGCAAAAAGCAAAAGAATTTGATGACTATGACATTGAAATTGATGACTACGAAATTGATGATTGTGGAAGTTTTGAATTTGAAGATATGGAAATAGAAGAAATCAAAGAGGAAAATTAAAATGAATCTTAATTTTAGAAAATTAAAAGCCGATGAAATTGATGTAAGAGTTGGAACAGTTGGCAAGAATAATAATTATATAACACTATTGCTTTATAAGAATGCTCGAGTTGACATGGATATTCTTGACGAAACAGTTGGAAAAACAAGTTGGCAAAGGGAACATAAAGAGTTAAAAGGAAATATATATGCAGGAGTTTCTATTTACAACGAAGATTTTAATCAATGGGTTACTAAGTGGGATGCTGGAAAAGAAAGTAATACAGAAGCTGAAAAAGGCGAAGCAAGTGATTCATTCAAACGTGCTTGTGTCAATTGGGGTATTGGTAGAGAATTATATACATCTCCACAAATATTCTTGTTTGGAAAAGCTGATGAGTTAAAGAAAGACCGTTATAGTGTAAAATCTATAGAATATGAAGATAACAATATTAAATCTTTATCAATTATTGATTCAAAAGGTAATATTGTATATGAATTTCCTAAAAATAAAACGTCGGTAAAATCTACTGTCACATCATTAGCAACGAAGGAACAAGTTGATAAAATAAATGAATTATTACTTTTACGTGGAATATTTGATGATAAAAGGCAAGCGTTATTCAATAAGTTAAAAATAAATAAAGTAGAAGAATTAACAACAGAGAAAGCACAATCTTTAATTAAACAATTAGAAGGGAATGTAAAATAATGAAAACAGGATATACGGTGCTTGGTATTGGAATCATTGCATTATTAATTTTATTGTCTTGTACAGCTTGTGTTGGGTACATGAATGAGCAAACTATTGAGTGTACTGTAAAAGACAAATGGGTAAAAAATTATAGCAGTGATAGTGAATATTTAGTATCTTGTGATGATACAGTTTATAAAATTAGTGATTTAATGTTTAAAGGAAAATTTAATAGTTCTGATATTTATGCAAGATTAGAAATTGGCAAAAGATACAAAATGAAAATTACAGGATATAGATTACCTTATTTTAGTGAATATCAAAACATAAATGAAATAGAAGAAATAGGAGATAAATAATGGAAATGATATTGACTGTTTTATCAATAATTTTTGTAGGTGCATTTGTGATTTTATCATTAATTGCATTAGGATTATTGTGTTGGGCATTATATAAAGAAATTAAAGAGGATCTATGAATTTAATAATAGGCATAATTGCTTTATTTATTATTGTTATACTTGCATTATTTATGGTAGCACTTATGGAAATTGTACTTCCAATAGCATTACTATTTATAGTTATATTTTTAATAATAGACATTATTAAGGAGAACAAATGAAAATAACAAACAAACACAATATGCCTTCTATGTTGCAAAGAGCAATAGAAAAAGAATACACTTATCGTGATAAAAGATATTCTATAACATCATTATTAGATCCCGATAGAGTTATTATGTTAAAACGTAGACATAATGATGAAATAGAACAAGATGTAACTGATTTAATATTTGCTCTTCTTGGTACAAAAACGCATTTTGAATTAGAAAATATTGATTTATTACCAAATGAATATGTAGAGGATCATTTAGAATACACATTTGAAAACGGATACACTTTAAGTGGAATAATAGACCATTACGATGATGAATATTTAGATGATTACAAGACATGTAAAGCATTTACTTTGATATTCAAAAGTGATTACGACAAATGGAAAAAACAACTTCAAATGGGAGCGTATCTTGCTTATAAAAAAGATGGTAAGTGGCGAAAAAAAGGAAGAATCATTGCAATACTTAAAGATTGGAACAAATTAAAGGCACAAACAGAATATAATTATCCAAAATTTGCTTGTGAAGTTATAAATTTTGATTTAGGAAAGCCAGAAGAAGTAGAAAAAATGATACTTGAAAGATTTGATAGAGTTATTGAATTAGAAAGCATGAAAGATAAAGATTTGCCTTTATGTACACCAGAGGAAAGATATAATACTGGCGATAAATACGCAGTTAAAAAGAAAAATAATAAACGTGCTAGCAAAATACATGATACTTTAGAGGAAGCACAAAAACATTTAGATAATTTAGAAAAAGATTATCCAAATATTTATGAAATAGTAAAAAGAGAAGGAGAAAATCGTAAATGCAAAGAATATTGTAGTGTTTGTAAGTTTTGCGATTTTTATAAAGAGATTGAAGAAAGGAAAGAATAGGAGAAATAGTTATGGGAAAATTTAATAATTTAAAAGACAAAAAAATAGTAATATTTTTTGAAACAGAAGAAGAAATGAAAAAATTTTTAGAAGAATGTGATAAAGAAAATATAAAATGGCTAAGTAAAGCTAAAGCAAGTGATTTTGTTCCTTTTAAAGAATATGATAAAACTTGTATTAATATTGAAGGAGGACATTTGACTTATGCTGAATTTGACTTTTATAAAAATGGTGGTTATGAAATAGTTAATTATAAGCATTTAGTAAAAGTTGAACAAGAACATTTAGTAAATATAAACCGAATAGTTCGTAATAAAGAAACAACTATTATATTTTGGAATGATGATACGAAAACCATTGTTAAATTAGGAGAAAATCAAGTAGATAGTCCAGAAATGGCTATATTATGGGCATTTTTTGAAAAGAATAGTGGCTTAACTAAAACTCAAGCACATAAAACTATGACAAAATTAATTGATAACATTCATAATCAAGATAAAAAGAAAATAGAACTTCCAAAGAAAAAAGATAAAAATTTTAAAGTTGGAGATAAAGTTCGTTTATTAAGTCATGGATACACTTTTGGTTTTGATATTGGCAAGATATATCAAATAACAAGTATTTTAATGGATAATGATTATAATATCGTAATTAGCAATGAAACTGGTACCACAGGTTATGTGAATGCAGAAGATATAGAAAAGGTGTAGCATGAGTAAGACAACTATTTTTATAGAACATCATAATTTTAATATAAAAGAGAACGGGAAATATTTAAATATATTTTCCGACTCTAAAAAAATAGCAGAAAAGAAAATGAAGATTCTACAAGAAGAAAATCCAGATTATGAATATGAATTAGTATATATTGGCAATGATGTAAACGATTTAGCAATGAGAATTGTAAATTATACTGAAAAATTTAGTGGTCCAAAACTTGCATTAGAAATTGATGGGAAAAGAGAACACAAAATTTATCGTAATTATGCAAGTATTGAAAGAAAAATTGAAGAATTAAAAGGAGAAAACGATAAGGTAGATACTAATATTGTGGTATTAGAAAATGGAAGTAAATACCCAGATGCAGTATGTTTGGAACAAAGAGATTATGACTTATTAAAAAAACATGGAAAAATCAATTTAGAAAAAAATACAACATTTGGATTAGAAATAGAAATAAAAAAAAGAGATTTAAAAGGAGACAAGAAAAATGGCAAAATTTATAGAAGAAAAGCCAGTTATGGTATTTGCTAGAGAATATGAAGGAAATAGATTTTATTCTATTGGAATTAGTAAAAAAGATATTGATGGAGAATGGGAAAATGCCTATATGAATTGTAGATTTAAAAAAGATATAAAACTACATAATAAAACTAAAATTTTAATAAAAGATGCTTGGTTAAGTTTTTATAAAACTGAAGACAATAAAACAAATTGGTATATTTTTATCAATGAATTTGATATTGTAGATGAAAATCTAGATAGTGAAGATACGGTAGATGAAGTTGATTTAAGCGACATTTTAGGAGATTCTGAAATAGAAGTCAGTGATTCGGATTTACCATTTGATTAATAATGAATATATAAAAGATGTAATTTGGGCAATCGAAGATTTAAAAAAACTTGATAAATTTTATGAAAAAGAATTTGAAAGAACCAAAGATACATCTTTTTCTTTAAAAAAGGATCAGATTGAAAAATACCTTTTTGATTATGAAGAAATGGTAGACAAAATAGAATCTTCTATAGAACTTAGATTATATAAATATCTTAATAAAGGCTATAGAGCCACGAAAGCAGTTGAAAAAGTGGCAGAAGAAAATTATTTTAATGATATCGAACCGAGCAGTGTTCGAAGAGTGTGGGAACATTATAAAAAATTACAAAGAATATTAAAAACGGCAGTGAAATGACAGTAAAAAAGGTGATAATCTTATAATGTCAATAGAAATATTGACAACACAGGAATCACCTCCTTTCTTGAAAGAAATTGAAGGAGCAATCCTTCTTTTTCACTTATATCAGGGTAGAGTAATGGTAACTCGGCAGACTCATTATCTGTTGCATGTGGGTTCAAATCCCATCCCTGAAACCAAATTATGCCGTAGTTCAATTTGGCTAGAACACGTGTTTTGGGAACATGAGGTTGCAGGTTCAAGTCCTGTCGGTGTAACCAAACGGACAAGTAACTCAGTGGTGAGAGTAGGGAGCTTATATCTCTCTGGTCGTGGGTTCAAATCCTACCTTGTCTACCAAAAGAAGAAAAAATAAAGGAAAAAATAATTATGAATGCATTA
>CANQRJ010000024.1 GCA_947626215.1 uncultured Bacilli bacterium | reverse complement strand
AGAATACATGATTTTTTTAATTTTAAAAAGTAATTATATCAAATTTTACATTATTATTTTTATGCGATTGCCATATAAAATAGATTGAAAGATTGTTGCTGAAATAAAATTATTATATACTAATGAAGGCAATTTTAAGAAAATGAATGTATGTAAAATAGGATGCCAAGTTTCATAAACTCCTGTTTGTGCTTGATTCCATTGATTTATCGTATCTGGAGTACCATATCCAGGATAATATGCAATGATTCCGACAATGATAGGAATTAAAATGATGATTGCATATAAAATAAATTCCTTTTTAGAAAAATTGTTTTTTGATTGAATTTCTACTTTTTTTATTTTTTCCCAAATGAAATATATAATTGCATAAGATAAAATGAAATAAATAAGAAAATTGACTTTATTAAAACCACTTCTAAGACTATTCCATGTAATGGATAACGTAAAAAAAGTTGATAATACGAAAGTTATTATACAATCTGATACGTTATATTTTGATAAGATCTTTTTCATAATAAATTAACTCCTCTAAATTTTGATATAATAATCATAATTTCTATTTATAGTATACCTTATTTTTTATAAATGTTAAATATAATTTTAATAAATTATCAATCGTTTTTTATCAATAGTTTAAAAATTATTTATCTAAAATAAAACTAACCATGCATGGTTAGTTTTATTAAATTCTTTAAATATTTGGAGTATTTTTACCTTTAAATAACGTAGCTTGAGTAATAATCATTTTGTCATCTGGGCTTAATTTTTGAGAAATTGCATTAAAAATTTCTGGTAAATCTTGAAATGTAAAAACTTGATATGCATTATCAAATAATTTAGTTGAATATTGAAATGATTCTACATATTTCATCGCGTCATTTGGGCATTCTGGAGCTGGATTATTTGCAAAGCTAAACATAATCACAAAATTATTCATATTCTTTTTTTCTCCTCTCTAGATAAAGTATTTTTACTACTCTTCTCTTTCATTATATTTTTATCCCTATTAAAAGTCAATTAACAATTAACCACGCACCGTTAATTCATTTAATTCTTTTTTTTAGAGTAATATATTTTTGATTTCTTGCATTAATACTTTTTTTATTTGTGTAGTCTAATTTTCTATCATGTATTAATGGCTTTATTAAATTTGTTGATATATATTGTCTTGATTTTATGTTCAAAAATTTGCTAATTTCTTTTGCAGTTTTTGCTTCTATACAATAATTTAGAAGTTGTTTCTTATAATTGTCAATTGTTGTTTGTTGTCCACTTTGTTGTCCACTTTGTTGTCCACTTTGTTGTCCACTAAAAGCAATTTTATTTTAATTCAATTAAAATATGATTTTTATCTCCTTTTATGGTATGGTACATTGTGTTTTTTAAAATTGGATAATTTTCACTCATATCATCCACTGGATTTATATTTTTTAAATCAAAATAATGATAAAAATAACTTTCACTCCAAATCCATTCTCCACCAAAAGTGTCAGGAACTAATTTATTTAACATTTGATAATCTTGTGGTAAATTACGAAGTACAGGTGATTTTCCAATAGATCCTACCAATTTTAAACTTTTTATTTCATTTGTATTCATGATATCTAATTCATTTAAATCTTCGATTACTAAATGAATTCTAAAATCTGTATATCTTTTTTGTTCACTTAAAGCATTTCCGTATTGAAATGTAAAAACAAAGAAACACCAACTTAATAAAAAACATCCTAAATTTTCAATCATACTTTTTTTACAATTTGAAATTTGAATCATAATGAATGTTAAAAAAGCTCCTATTCCAAACATACTTCTTGGCACAAAAAGAGGATTTTTTAATAAAGAATAAATACCATAAACCATTAAAGAATTTATAAATAATAATACAAAAATACTTATCATGTTTAAAAAAATTTTTTGTTTTCCATCTCTTAGCATCAAATATACATAAGAAAAGACTACAAATAATATAAGAATGAGCCAAATATCTTTAAAATCTTTTAATAAGGTTTGATAATAAGTCATTATATTATGAAAAATTCCTGGAACAAATTCTAATAAAGAAAACATTTCACTAGATACGGGATTACTTACTTGTTTCATAAGAAAAATTTTAAATAAAAGAAGCCCTACTAAAAAACTTACTCCACCTATAAGACATTGCTTTAGATCTATTTTTTCTTTTTGATTCCATTTATCATACATATAAAAAAGAAGGATCATAGGAAATATACCAGAAGATGCCTGATAAGAAGTACACATCAAAATTGTACAGATGATAGTAATTATTGAAAATATCGACTTCTTATTTTTAATAAATAAAATAGGAATTACACTTACTAATATGGAAAAAGCCATATAAGGTGCATCATATTTATAAGAAAGACATTCTAAAAAATAAGGACATAATCCTATAGGAATTACTGCAACAATATTCCAAAAACTTACTTTTTTTGTTTTTTGAAATGCTAATATCACTATCACTCCTGCTAAACTTAGTAATAAAATCGCGATACATTGAGGAAGTGGCGAAATATCTGTCATGTATCTTCCTGTATGAATAAAAATTGAGAAAAATTCAGAGACATAACGACTATATCCTAGCCATTCTTGATAGCCACTAAAAGTACGACCTAAATCATCTAAATAATTAAAATTCGCACACATTAAAGGAAACAATGCTAAAAAATAAAGAAAAAATAAAATAAGAACTGGTTTTAAAAGATACTTATTATTTTCTATCCATAATTTCATTTTCATATTATACACGCTTTCTATATTAAAGCTATCATAAATTCCATCATATTTCAATAAAACTTCTTTTTTATTTTTGTATTTTTTAATAATTATGCACCACAAAAATTTAACTTAAAAGAAGTTTTTACCTTTATCCCTTTATTTGCACGACACATAAAGTCGTGTTTTTATTTGGAATACTATGACAAAATATGACGAGAGGTGTAACATGATTAAAGAATATCGAATTAAAAGAAATTTAACACAGGAAACTTTAGCTGAAAAATTAGATTTATCTACTAGACAACTTCAAAGAATTGAAAAAGATGAAACTAAAACAACAA
The DNA here is from genome assembly GCA_947626215.1 of uncultured Bacilli bacterium. Classification (GTDB taxonomy): domain Bacteria; phylum Bacillota_I; class Bacilli_A; order RF39; family UBA660; genus Ventrenecus. The sequence goes on along the minus strand of CANQRJ010000024.1, from coordinate 12,242 downwards.
TAGAAACTTTAAAAAAAATCAGAAAAATTTTAGATATTCCTGATGAAGATATGGTAAAAATATTTTATGAAAAAGAGGAACAAAAAGAGTCTATTTTAATATAGAATTATTTTTATTCCTCTTTTAAAGTATTAATCTTTTTTATTATTTCACTAATATTTTCATCATCTGGAATGATTACAGATGAATAAAGATCTGGAAAAGCGGCCGTTTTTTCTTTGGATTCACTTCCAGTTAAAACGATGCTTTCTATTTCCCATTTCATGTTTTTTTCTAATTGCATTTCTATTAAAGATTTAATACTTGATATCGAAATATTTGTTGCAAAGTTACCTTCTATACTATTTAGTAAATCCGTATATTTGGTAAGAATCGTCGGGCTCATTAATTTTCGAGTCATCGATTCAATGACTTGATGTTGGTGTCTTGCTCTTGCAATATCCCCTTCTCTTAGTCCATAACGTTCTCTCACATAAGCAAGTGCTTTTTTGCCATCTAAATGATTTTGTCCTTCTAAAAATTTATAATACACGTATTTGCCATCTTCTTCTTGATAATATGCCGTAAATTCAAAAGGATTGTCTACATCTATTCCTTCTAATGAATCTACAATGTCAATTAAAGAAGTAAAATTAATTTTAACATAATAAGGAATTTCTGTTTCTAAAATGTTTTCAATGGTTTTCATCGAAACATCTACCCCTTTTAATCCGGCATGTGTGAGTTTATCTTTTAACCCAGTTGTCCCAGAAATTTGGACATAATAATCTCTTGGAATAGAGATTAATAATATTTTAGCCGTTTTAGGATTTACGGTCATTACAATATTGACGTCACTTCGAGATACTTTGTTTAATTTTCCATAGGTATCAATTCCTGTTAAATATACACTGAAAGGTGTAGAAGTCATTTTTATATCTTTCATAATTCTTTCATTTTGGACATCTACAGAAATAGTTTTTATAATTTTATAATTTTCTCTAAAATCTTGAATCATTTCTAAATAAAGATTTGCCTCTTCTTGTTCCATTATGATGGCATCTACTTTATTATTTAATAAAGAATCAATCACTTTACTTGCATCTTCTAAATCGGTTTCTTTCAGTTGTTTTTCTTTTGATACTTCTTTTAATGCTTTAGATATTCCTTTTCGATCATCCACATAAGAAATGCTTTTTAAATCTTTTATCGACCCATAAGAACTATTATTTTTTACAATGACTTCATAAGCTTCGGTTTCAATATCTAAGAATGAAATTTGATGTAAAAATGATATGGTTGCATTTTGGTAATACATTAGTACTGAAAAAAAGAATATTAAAAAAATAGATAATATGGAACCTATCATTCTCAATTTATAATTTTTTTTGGATAAAAGAAAATACATCATAAAATCTATTAATAATAAAACGATAAATAACATTGCTAAATATTTAAAAGGTAATAATTCTAATCGAACAAAAAAAAGAAAAACTAAGCAACTTAATCCTATAATGAAAAAAGCTATGCTTTTAAAAATAACTTGTTTTTTTATTTTTAATTTTTTTACTTTTTTTGTTTTCATAATCATCCTCAAGTATAATTATAATTTTTTTCTTTAGAAAAGACAATTGAATCGATTAAAGTTGACAATTTTTTTATACTTTTATTTTATTAATATTTTTCCACTTGTTATGTATTTTAAGTTACGAAGCCATAGTTTCATAAATTTGATTTTTTCAATCGATTCTTTTACAGTTACTTCTAATTCATCCACTTTATTTCCTGTCCCATCAATGACTTCTACTTTCCCTACGGTGGTGCCTTTTTGAATAGGCGCGACGAGTCGATCTACTTTTAGATTATAGGAATAATTCGGTATTTTTTCTTCTGTTTTTAATAATTTAGAATAATCATTTTTTAAAACAATTTCAGACATTTCTATATTTCCAAGTTCTACTCTTTTGTTTCCAAGTACGGTATCTTTCGTTAATAATATGGTAGTCTTATAAGTATTAAATCCATAATTTAACATAGATGATATATCACTGCTTCTTTTATCCCCTGTCTCGGCACCCATTACCACGGCTATTAATCTTAAATTGTTTTTCTTTGCCGTAGCCGTTAAACAATATCCTGCTTTTGAAGTAAAGCCTGTTTTTAAACCATCCACTCCATTATAAAATCGGACAAGTTTATTGGTATTCACAAGCCATGTGCTTGTTCCATCCTTTTTTTGTAAATAATCTTCATAAATACTTGTAAATTCTAATATTTTTTCGTGTTTTACTAACTCTCTTGCTAATATGGCCATATCATGAGCAGAAGATACATGCCCTTCTGTATCTAATCCATGGGGATTTTTAAAGGTTGTATCTTTCATTCCTAAAGATTTTGCTTTTTCGTTCATTTTATTGACAAATTCTTCTGTAGTGCCGGCAATTTTCTCCGCCATAGCAACGACGGCATCATTTCCAGACGCAATGGCAATACCCTTTAATAATTCTTTTACTTTATAAACTTCATTTGCTTGTAAAAAAACTTGACTTCCACCCATAGAAGCCGCATTTTCACTAATGGTTACATCTGTATCATAAGACAATGTTTTATTATCAATTGCTTCCATAATAAGAAGCATACTCATCATCTTAGTCATGCTAGCAGGCGCTAAGGGTTCATGTTCATTTTTTTGAAATAAAATTTCACCTGTATCAAAATCGATTAACATAGCACTTTTACTATTGGGCGCTAAATCGGTAGTTGATGTAGCATGTACGATTGATAAAAATGTAAAAAAACAAATCAAACAAAAAATAATTTTTAAATTTTTTTTCAAAATTTTACACCTCTTTTTAAAAAATTATGTGTTTTTATTATGATTTATGCTAAAATAGTTATAATAAATATAGAATCTGGTGGTTTTTGTGAAAAAGAAAAATTTATTTATTTGTTTTGTTTTATTTCTCATTTTAGGAAGTGGCGTTTTGATCTTTTCTATTTCTCCTAAGAATTCCAATCCGGTAGTTCAAAAAGCATTTCAAGAATCCAATTTATTGACAGAAAAAGGCTATACTCAAGAAGAAATTGATTCTATTTATGAATATATGAGTGACGAGAACATCCATTGGCTTTTAGAAAATGATTACATCGATTTAAATGGCTATTTTCAAATTAGTAATTTCCATCCTGAAAATTATGATCGTTATAAAGCTTATGAGAAAATACATCCTCTTCCTACTCAAAAAATTGTCACTTATGTCAATTTAAATTTGGATCATGAATTTTATAGTGATATAAAAGAAATTTCAAATCCTGATGATATCACTGTCCTTGTAAATAAATATCATGCTTTGCCAAGTGACTATGTTCCCTTAGATCTTGTAAATATTCCAAGTTTTCCAAATTTAAAACTTCGAAGTGTCGCCATCTCGGATTTTGAAGAACTTCTTGCCGCGGCTACTTTGGATGGAGTTTCTCTTATTCCTTATAGTACTTATCGCTCTTATGAATATCAAAAGGGATTATATGAAAAATATTTGCAAAATGACCCTGTAGAAGTCGTCGATACGTATTCTGCAAGACCAGGTCACTCCGAACATCAAACGGGACTAGCTATTGATATTCGAAGCGAAGAACATTGGTATAATTTAACCGACCAAGATTATCAATGGATGCAAAATCATTCTTATTTATATGGTTTTATTATACGATATACAAAGGACAATTCTCATATTACAGGATATAAAGAAGAGCCTTGGCACATTCGTTACATAGGAAAAGATCATGCTCAAAAAATACATGATCTTAACCTTACATTAGAAGAATACGAAGACATCTATTTAAACTAGAAGCCACGGCCTCCGCCGCCTCCGCCACCAAAGCCTCCGCCAGAAGAGAATCCTCCACCATATCCTCCTCCACTAGATGTGCTACTGCTTCTTACTTCTGAGGAATATTTCGTACGATTGGCATTGATAGAATTCGTTATTGACTGATTTACATGATAGGCTATATGGTAATCGATCCAACTTGGTGTATAAAAAGATTCATTAGAAAGTTGCATTTCTTGAATTTTTACATTCATACTTTTTTCCACTTTATCGGCAAGTCCAAACACGGTTGCATACACTAAATAACGTTCCCATAAAGCAATTTCTGGTAATTCTTTTACTTCAAAATTTCCAAAATCATTTAAAAACCTTTTGAATGCTTTCCATCTTACATAATCCTCATTTCCTGATTTTGTTCTTTTTTTAATGGTTAAAGCATAAACGAAAAATATAACTCCTAACATCAATACAATTAAACTTAAAAATATGTTAGCGTCAAAATAAAGAACTAAAAAATTTAAAAAGAACGCGATTAAAAGGAAAAATATAGAAGTGATAATAGGTAACCCATTTTCTTCATAAAAGTTTTGTCTTGCCGCATCACTTTTTACAGATTGTACCCAGTCTTCATATGAATTATGAAATCCTTTATATGTTGTAGAAGAAGACGCATATTGTTTTAAATCTTCTGTTGTAAATGTATTATTTTTTCCAACTTTTTCAAATAGAAAATGTACTAAAAGTTCTTCTGTATTATTTAATCCATTTTGATTTAATAATTTAAATTCATAACTTTTTTCTTTCTTTTTTTCGCTTGGCTTTTCTTCTACGGATATATTCTTCTTATAAATTAAATTTAATATTGAGGCAGATAACGCATTTTCACTTACCGTTTTATTCATTAATACATCTACTACTTCTACATTGTAATCATTAATAAATTCACGGTTGTATTGATTTGTAAATTCACTTTTATATTCTCTATCATGTTTTAAATAAACATAAATCCACCATCCAATTATGATTATAATATAAATATAACATAAAACGCTTGTCACATTATACATTAATTTTGCTTGTTTTCTAATTTCATTTGCTTCTTTCGCACGAATTTCTTCTACTTCTAAAATTTGTGGTAATGCGGTTTCTGTCGTGCTTTTTTTCTCTTTTACATTGGAAAGTAAATTTGCATCCCATGTTACTCTTACATCAATTGGTGTTCCGGCATTAATTTTTTTTAATGTTGCAATCACTTCTTGATTATCATATCTATTTACTTCTCCTGTAATGTCTCCATGTCCCCAAACTCTAAATAAATCACTGTTATCTTGTTTAGGTAAATGAATATGTATTTCTAAATTTTCAATATCATCTTCAAAATCATTTCCAATGAATGTCCAATATAACTCTGCGACATCTTTATGTTTTACGATTACATCACTTATTGTATATTCTAAGTAAAACGCGACTGTTTCATAAGAACTTTCATAATACATTCGATAACGCATTCCATCTTGGATACTTGATTCTACATAGTTTTTATTCACTGCATCTTCTTTATAAAAAGTACGAGTTAATGCCTCATAGTCTTCGTCTTTTAACATTTCAAAACTTGCATCCTTTTTAGATATTTTTTTAGCTTTTATTTGAACATTTTTGATGCTACTTCCATTATAAATTGCATCTTCAGAAAAATCGATAGGATTATGATTTATCAATTTACTATTTCGATAAGTTAAATCTCTTTCATAACCATTAAAAGAACCATTTAAAACGATGACTTCTTTTACAGATAAATCTCCATTTTCTAAAATTTGAGCATCTTGAAATATATTGGTAATATCATAATTTACAACGTTTACTGCTTTTACAGTAAATGGAAAAATTAAAAGCAAAAAGAAAAGAATTATTTTTTTCATGTTCTCACCACTTTCAAAAAGAAGCTTACCTTCGTAAGCTTAAAATTCTACTTTTACATTTTCTCTTTCTTGGTCTTCTGCTTTAAAATACTCTTCCGCTTTAAAATGGAATAAGCCTGCAATAATATTAGATGGAACCATCATAATTTTATTGTTATAAGTTAAAGCGGTATCATTATAAAATTGTCTTGCAATAGCAATTTTATTTTCTGTTTCTTTTAATTCACTTTGTAGTTCTAAGAAATTTGTATTTGCTTTTAAATCAGGATAACTTTCAGATAAAGCAAATAATTTGGTTAACATTTGAGATAGTTCGTTATTTGCTTTCATTTTTTCATTTGGTGTTGTCGCACTGACATAAGTATTACGAGCTTTTACAACGGCTTCTAATGTTTCACTTTCATGTTTTGTATATCCTTTAATAGTATTTACTAAATTAGGAATTAAGTCAAATCTTCTTTTTAATTGGACATCAATTTGACTCCATTGATCTTTTACTCGATTTCTTAAAGTAACTAATTGATTGTATACTTTAATCCCCCAAAGAACTAGCAATACAAGAATTCCTACAATTACTAAAACCACGATTAACCATACTGGCATAACTTTCTCCTCCTTATAAATATTCTATCAAATTTTTTCTTTATATACAAGATTATCTATGTAAGTTTTACTTCAATTACAGGTCTAATAAAAGCATCGGTATTTGAAAGAACTGTTTGTACGGATGTATTATAAATCATAATTTGATTTGCTCCAACGGCATTTGGATTATTTAAAATATGAAATGGTCTATTTATTGTATTCCATTTATTACTATTTGCTGATGTCACTTCACTTTGAAGAGGGATTCGAACATAAATTTGATTGCTTTCTGTATAATTTAAATATCCATCATTAAATTGTAAAGCGTTTAATTGATTTAATTCTAAAGCTCTTTGGAGTCCTTGATGAGTGTGAAACCAATTCGTAACTACTGTACTTATTATTCTTTCCCCGTAATCTTGTGTTTGGACCTGATTTGCATTTGGTTTCCATGCCGGTTTTAAATATTGAGTTGGATTTTGAGGATCATAATAACAATTTTCTCTTCCATATATTCCTTCTGGTGGATTTTGGGGATCAAAACTTTTAACGCTTCGGCATGATCTTACTCGACAGTTATTTACGTCACAAGTTCCAAAATAACTCGTATCTGTTGGCAAATAAGAAAGAGTTGATCGTATTTCATCCATTTTTAAAGCTCTTTTTAAAACCAGAATTAAAGATGTTGTTTTATTCGTAATGACTTGCCAGTCTTCGCCGGCATAAGAAACCATATCCCCTACTGCATAAGTTCCTTTTTTTAATGTATCCACCACAAAAGCTTCATCTTCATTTAATTCACTACGAATTTCATTTTTTAAAGAACTTAATAATATTCGATTACTTACATTTTTAGAAATAATCAAGGCCATAAGCATCAAAAAAACTAGAAAAAAAGAATAAATTAAAGATGTAGCCATGAACCCATTTTTTTTCATTCTTTCTCTTCTTTCTTCACTATTTCATTTTTTTGTAGGTTTTTAGAAATTCCAAAACAAAGAACACAATTTTGAATAAAATAAATGATTTCTATTACAATTAATAAAATGGATAAGTATGTATTTCCAGATATTTTCAATGGATTTACAATTAAGAAAAAACATAAAATGAGATTCAATGAACTTAAAGAAAGAAGATAAGGCCATATTTTTTGAGACATATTTTTTAAATTAAACGCGATTTCCATACGATTGGCATTTAAAAATAATAAATAACTTCCAAGGAAAAAGATCACAAAATCTTTTAGTAAACTATTTTCAAAAAAAGATATTAATCCAAAAGCTATCAAAAAAATTCCAATCATAAATCTTTTTTCTATCATTTTTCGTTCTAAGGAGATGCGAAAATAATAAAGTAATTCTAATGCTCCTATAAAGATCGCTCCATATCCAAAAATACTAACCGTTACGGATAAAAAATTTTCAGGATTTTTTAATAAAACAATTGCAAAAATAAGGACTAGGAATACTCCGATAAACGAGGTCCATGTATTTTTTTTCATTGTATTTAAATAAGTTTGATCTAATTTCATAAAGACTTCTCCTTTCAATAAAACCAAATGCTTTGATATATTCATTGTACAAAAATAAAAAAAAGAACGCAAGAAAGAACTCTTTTATTTTACATTATTTTAGTTAATTCATGCTTCTTTTAAACATTCTTTCTAAATCATAAATACTAAATTTAATGATCGTAGGTCTTCCATGAGGGCAATTGTAAGGATTATCACAAGCACATAATTCATTTAAAAGTTCTTCTTGAGCTTCATGTGAAATATGCATATTGGCTTTAATAGACATTTTACAAGCAAGAGTAATCGCGATGGACTCATTAAATTTTACTCGATCAAAACCAGATAAACCTCCTAATATTAAATCTACAATTCTTCTAATACTTTCTTCTTCATAACCTTCTAATAACCAAGTAGGATGACTTTTAAAAACAAATGTATTCACTCCAAATTCTTCGATTCCAAATCCCATTTCTTTTAAAGTATCCTCTTCTTGTTTTAATTTTAAAAATTCACTTTGACTTAATTCTAAAGTAATTGGAAATAACATATCCGTCGTGCTCACTTCTTTTTTCTTTAAAGCCGCCATATTTCGTTCATAATTCACGCGTTCTTGAGCTGCATGTTGGTCGATTAAGTAAACTCCTGTTTCATCTTCGGCAATAATGTAAGTCCCATGGGCTACTCCAACGGGATACAATTTTAAACTTTTCATTTCAGGATTTACGACTCCATCTTCATATTCATCTACTGAAGGCTCTTTTTGATTTTCCATTTGATTAAAATCCATGGTCGTTTGTATCGATTGAGGAAAATAGTCTTCCTCACTTTCTTTTACAATATGATCCACGACTTCTTTTTTAAACTCATTACTTTCTGGCATTCTAATAACTGCATCCGGAATTAATAAACTTTTATATAATAAATCTTTAATAGAATTTAAAAGTAAAGACGTTAATACATCCATTTTAGATAATTTGATATCTTGTTTTGTAGGGTGAATATTTACATCGACTAAAGTAGGATCCGTATTAATTTTTAACACCACGATTGGAAACTTTATATCAGGCTTATAAGTGTAATACGCATCATTAATAGCCTTATTAATTTCAAAGTTTTTTACGACCCGGTCATTTACAAAGGTAATCATATGATTTCGATTGCTTTTTAAAATTTCAGGCTTACAAATATAACCAAAAATATCAAAATCATCATTGCTTGCCCGAAGTTCTAACATTTTAGAAGAAACACTCACTCCATAAACTTCATGAATCGTTTTTAATAAATCGCCACTTCCACTTGTTTTTACAATAAAATGATTTTGATGAGTTAATAAAAAAGAAATGTTAGGATGGGAAAGCGCAAGTCTCTCTACAAAAGAAGTACAACTTGCAAGCTCACTCGTTTCACTTTTTAAATATTTTAATCGAGCCGGCGTATTATAAAAAAGATTCGTAATTTTAATAGAAGTTCCTTTTTTTAAAGAACTCGATGAATTTTCTAAAACTTTTCCCCCTTCTATGATAATATGAGTTCCCGTTTCTCCATCACTTGTTTTTAATTCGACTCTAGAAACACTCGCGATAGAAGGAAGAGCCTCTCCTCGAAACCCTAAGGTATCAATGAAAAATAAATCGTCATCTTTATAAATTTTACTTGTTGCATGTCTTTGAAAAGCAAGTAAGGCATCTTCTGGGTCCATTCCAACCCCGTCATCAATGACTTCAATTGATTTTTTTCCGCCTTCTTCTAAGTTGATAATAATATTTTTTGCTTTGGCATCTATACTATTTTCACATAATTCTTTTACTATTGAACTACATTTTTCGACGACTTCCCCTGCCGCGATTTTATTTGCTAAATTTTCACTCATCACTTTAATTTTACTCATTTTTACAACCTCCTAAAAAACTTTTTGATAAAGCGATTTCTTCTTTTTGTAATCCATAAAGGGTAAGCCGACATTTTCCTTTGATATAAAAGAAACAAACGCCTTTGATAAACAGTAAAGATTCAGGATTTATATCAAGCTCAATTTTAGTTTTTTCCATTAAAATAGTATTTTTTTCATAAATTTTCTCTATTTTCAAATTGGAACTTTCAAAATAAGTCATCGATACATCCGTGTCACTGGAAATTCTAAAGAAACGCTCCACCACCAAACTTGCTATTGATTTTAAAGGGTACGTAATCGGTTTTATTCTCGTTAAGGCATTCGATTTCATAACCAATTCTTTTACATAATGATAAGATAGTCCTGGCGTATCATAAATCATTTTATCATTCCAATGAATCGGTAAAAACTCTAAAGTCGTATTAGGCATTTTACTAACTGTAAGAACTGTATTTTCAAGCATTTGATTTAAAATAGAACTTTTTCCAGCATTCGTTAAACCAACAAAATAATTTTTTTCTCTCATCCATTCTTCTATTTTCTTTACACTAGATTTACTATTTTTTTCTGTAAACAAAATGGGTTCTTCTATACCATAAACATCTTTAAGCCATCCCCTTATTTTTTCAAAAGAAATATTTTTAGGAATAAGGTCCATCTTACTTACTACAAAAACTTTTGGAAGGAAGATTTGTTTAAAATAAGAAATCGATTCTTCATGCAAATTTAAAAAATCAACAAAGAAAAAGACCATTCCCTTTTTCGTATTTAATTTTTTTAGTATTTTTATCGCGTCTTTTTCTACATATGCATTTTGATAATCTCCATAATTTTGAATTCGAAAACAACGCATACAATAATCCATTGATAAAGACTTTACATACCCAAGTTCATTAGAATTTATGTTTTGTAATGGAATCCCACACCCCCTGCAAATCTTAGTCATAATACTCTCCTTTTTGAAGTAATCCACGAGAAGAAAATCTCTTATAAATGATTTTTTCAATCATTCGATTTATTTTAGTTACAAAACGATCTTTTTTACTCATGGGATGAACTAAAATACTTGTAAATCCCATTTTATTGGCCCCATAAATATCGGTAAGTAATTGATCTCCGACACAGGCGATTTCAGTATCTTTATAAGGGTATGTTTTTAATATTTTAATATATTTTTTCTTACTTGGCTTATGAGCTTTAAAAGCCGAATCTACATTACATTTTTCTTTAAAAGGGGCTACCCGTTTTTTGGGTGCATTTGAAAGAATAATGGCTTTGATTCCTAAATCTTCTAAATATAAAAAGAAATCTAATAATTTTTTGTCAGGCATTGCTACATTTATAGGTGCGAGCGTATTATCTAAATCAAATAAAATGCATTTAATTCCATTACGTTTCAAAGATTCATAATCAATATCATAAATACTTTTTTGATAAATATCAGGTCGAAATTGTTCCATAAGCCACCTCTTTTATAAGTATACCACGAATAAAGAAAACTAGAGAAAAGAAAACAAAATTTTTGTATACTTTTTACGATTTTTCATACATTGTTATAGGTGACGTGTATGTTTCTTTTCAAAATTATTTCTCAAATGCTTTTCTTCACAGGAAGTTATTCTAATAATGTATTTCCAGAACCCTTAACGGAAGAAGAAGAAAAAGAATGTATCGAAAAAATGCAAATGAATGACGAAGAAGCAAGAAATAAATTAATTGAGCATAATTTAAGATTGGTTGCCCATATCGTAAAAAAATTTGAAAATACTTCAAATGATACGGACGATTTAATTGGAATTGGTACGATTGGTTTAATTAAAGGAGTCGATTCTTTTCATCCTGATAAAAATATTAAACTTACCACTTATGTCGCAAAATGTATTCAAAACGAAATTTTAATGTATTTTCGAAGTATTAAAGGAGAAAATGTTAAAAATGTAAGTTTAAATGATTCCATTGGTTATGACAAAGATGGAAATGAAATTAGTTTAATGGAAGTCATAAAAGATAATACAGAAGATTTTGCAAATTCCTTGCAAACCAAAGAAAATATTTCTTTATTAAATAATTATTTAAAAATCTTAAATAAAAGAGAAAAAGAAATTATTATCAAACGTTATGGATTATTAAATCGAAAAGAAATGACTCAGAAAGAAATAGCAAAAGAATTAAAAATATCACGAAGTTATGTTTCTAGAATTGAAAAAAGAGCTTTAACAAAAATTTTAAGAGAATTTATAAAAAATAAAAAATCACCTTAAAAATAAAAGGTGACTTTAATAATACTAAGATGCAAGTTCTAAACGTAACTTCTCAATTTTTTCTTTTTCTAGTCCGGTACTTCTTGAAATTAGAGAGATAGGTATATTTTCTTTAATTAAGTTTTTGGCAATTTCTTCTTTTCCTTTGCCAATTCCTCGATTATAGGCAAGTCTTTTCTCCCACATATCATGATCAAAATCTTCTCGTCTTAGTCCTGCACTTAATCTTCTTTCAATTTCTTTATTCATTTCTTTGTAAACTCC
>CANQRJ010000023.1 GCA_947626215.1 uncultured Bacilli bacterium | reverse complement strand
AAGAACATATTAAAAAATGGAGTGTTCTTATTACTCCATAATTGGTAATTTTATTTTTGGAAATTCCCTATATGGTAATAGTATGATTTTATTTAATGAAAGCAATACAATAGAAGATAATTATATTATCATTCATGAACTTGGGCATAGTATATATAACCATTATGTTGACAACAAATTATTGCTTTTTAAAGATGTTTTATCATCAGAAATTTGTGCTATAGTGAATGAATTGTTTTTAAATGATTATTTCATGAAAAATGAAATCATTCATTCAACGTATTTTTTAGATAGTATAATGAAAATAATTATGGATGGCATAATTGAGCAAAATTTATCTAATTATATATATATTAAAAATAATATAAACTATGAGTCTATAAAAAAAGAATATATGAGATTACTTAAAGGAATATGTAAAGAAAACTTAAATATAGATAATAGCGCTTTGGATATTATTATCAACAATAATATCTATAACAGTGTATATTTATTACGATATCTTTTTGCTTTGATAATTTCTATAAATATAAAAACAAAAATAGATGAGGATTCAAATTATGTAAATATATATCAAAGATTTATAAAAAATTCCTCAAATACTGAATCTATAGATGAATTACTAAGTTTACTAGATTTGAATTTGAATGATGAGAGTTTATATGATAATGTCATAAACTATATTAAAAGTCTTATTAAGTCAAAATGAACAGATTATATTATGAAAGCTTTAACTTTATGGACATTATGAATTGAAGTGAAAATACAAAGAACAAGCCTCGCTTTTTATGGCGGGAGTATTTGACAGATATAAATATAATTGCTATAATAATATAGCAAGGAAGGCTAATATTATGATAAAATTTATCAAATCTTTATTTTCTAAGAAATTAGATAAGACAGATTTAGAATTATTGGCTATTTGCGAGACACATAGATCATAATCTAAATTGTGGTTGAAACTGTATCAAATACCGGTACAGTTTCTTTTATAATGAGATTAGTATGGGAGGTAAAAAATGGAAATTAAGAATTTAAGGAATGCCAATTCTCTTTCGGGTGGTAAAGCTTCAGGATTAGCTTTATTAAATAAAATGGGGGTACCAGTGCCGTCAGGTTTTGTTATTAATGACACTTTAGATTTAACTTTTAACGATGAAGATATAAAATTAATTGAGCAACATTTAAATGATTTGGATTCTAGTAAAAAATTAGCTGTAAGATCATCTGCATGCGCTGAAGATGGTACTAAAAAGTCATTTGCAGGTATATTTGAAACTGAATTGAATGTAGAGCATAATATTAAAAGTATATTAGAAGCAATAAAAAAAGTAAATAATAGTGCAACCACTGATGTAGTTAAAGCATATTCAAATGAAGAAAAGCAAATTATGAATATTGTGATACAAGAGATGGTTGAGCCAAAAATTGCAGGAGTATTGTTTTCTGAAGCTATAGATATAAATGGGGATGATGTTGTTTTATTTGAGTGTGTTGAAGGATTAGCAGATAAATTAGTAAGTGGAGCTTCTGAACCAGCACAAGTTATAATAAAGATTAAAAATAATCAAATAGATACTTCTAATCTACGTGTAGAAGGAAAGCTAATGGATTTAAGTCTTCTTATGAATATAATTCCTTTTGTTAATAAAATAAAAAAAATAAGTGATAGACCATTAGATATAGAATGGTGTATAGATCAAAATGGAAATCCATATTTTGTACAAGCACGTCCAATCACTTCGACTGTGTTTATTAATAAAAAAATAGAAAATTCGGGTATTGTTGCATCTAGAGGATATGCTGAAGGAGAAACATATGTTATTGATGAAAACAAATCAGATGATGAAATTAAAAAAGCTATTGATAATTTTAAGGAGGGTTCTATATTAGTCGCGGGCGTAACAGAAACTCTATATATGCCAGCAATAAAGAAAGCAAAAGGGATTATCACGGAAGAAGGCTCAGCGTTATCACATGCAGCAATTGTTTCTAGAGAATTAGGAATACCTTGCATTGCTGGATATAAAAATGCAATAAATTTATTTCCAACAGGTACAAAAATTGTATTAGATGCATTAAATGGCAAAATAATTGCTAATGGTGTTGAAGACTCTATTATAAATACAAAAGGTTTTGAATATGGTGAATTATATTGCTTTGATAATTCATGCAAAGTTGATTTTGATAATTTTAGTGCCGTTTTTGAATTAACATATGGTGGCTTAATGGTTCACATGAATAGTGAAGATGCTACTCCAAAAAATATGGAAATATTAGAAAAATATGCTAGAAAAGTATTTAATGATACACCTGAACAACATTTTGATGATAAATATTTATGGTATTTAGAGATAGAACGATTTAAAAAATTACCTTTTTATAATGAAATTAATAATGAAATGTTTAATATAATAGATCAAAAAGATTCAAATGAGTTAGAAATATTTTATAATAAATTATTAGATTTATTAAAGAATTTAATGAATTATAAATTGAAATTAGCAACAAACAGGGAAAAAATAATCATTGAAGAAATAGGAGCCGCTGTGAATCTAATACTTGACGCAATGCTCCCAATGGGGTATGCTTTACGTCAATGTTATTTTGATTCAATGCCATTGTTAGAAAAATATCATATGAATTTTAATGATTTATTTATAAATAAAAGCGTATCTGTTGATGACGAGAAACTTATAAAAATAAAGAACTTTTTAAATAGTGTTTCAACAAATAGAAATGAAGTGTATGAAAAAATTTGTTCAATTGGTGCAACATCACCAGATTATTTTGAATTTAGAGACGAAAATTTAGAAAAATTGCTTGGCTATGAAAATATTGAAAGTTTTTATGAAACTTTAACTAATGATGATTTATCAAATATTGAATTAATAATGGCTCCATATTTTAGCAAAAAAAAAAATAACAATTTAGTTTATACAAAAAATCAAAAATTATAGGATGGAAAAATGTCAAAATATATTTTTAATGATCAAACGAAATTAATATTTATAAAAAATTATTACATATTAATAGACAATAAAGGTAAGAAATCTAAAGAAAAACTAAGTAAAGATTTTTATACAAATTTATACAATATGCAAATAAAAAACTATATCTTTTCAGATGAAAATGATATTTTTACAGTGGAACAATTAAAATTTTTATATAAAAATAATATAATAAAAAAATTAAGCCCCATTGTTGAAAAATATAAAAATACTAAATTTGAAAAATTTCAAATTTATTTGGAAAATGTTTTTAATGATGCTAATCGGATAGATTATATAAAAAATAATGCAAACAAAAAAATTTTATTTATAGGTGCAGGCGGAATCTGCACTGCAATGATTGATTTCTTTATTGCTACAGGATTTAATAATTTTGGAATAGTTGACTTCGATTTGGTTGAATTTACTAATTTTAATAGGCAATTTAAATATAATGAATCGGATATTGGCTATTATAAAGTTGACAAAATGAAAGAAAATTTAAATCGTCAATATTCGGGATTATTGATATCTACATACAATAAAAAAATATTATCTTCTGAAGATTTATATTCAATAGTTGATGATTACAAACCTAATATTATTATATGTGCTGCAGATACACCAGCATATAAAATTAATAAATATATTGCCATAGTTTGTTATAAAAGAAATTTGCCATGTATTTTTGGAGGAGTTGGACAAGAAAGTGGTGTTGTTGGTCCCTTATTGTCTACACGTGCTTCAATAGGTAATTATATGAAAAAACTGGATACTATTTTGAATAGTGTAGAAGGAATTTTTCCATGTAGAGGTTCATTTGGAATAACGAATTCTTTAATTTCAAATTATATGGCAAGAGATATCATATTTTATTTAATGGGAAAGAAAAAGAAAGTAATGTGTTTAAATAAAGAATGCATAATTGATTTTGATAGGAATAATATATATGAAAAAGAAAAGTATTGAAAAGTTCATTGATGAATTTAAGGTTAATAATTCATGCATCATGTTATATGATCTAAATAAATTAAAAGAAAATATCAATAATATAATTTATTTAAAAGAAAAATATAATGTTGAGTTTATATTTCCAGTAAAGGCATTTCCAAATATTAAAGTTTTAAAATTATTTTATAACTATGGTTTTGGTTTTGATATTGCAAATGAGAATGAATATAATTTAATTAAAGAATTTATAAATGATAAAACATTGCTTTCTTTTAATGGTGTTTCTGCACAGACTAAAAAGTTAAATCATAATGCAATTTATAATATAAATACTTTAGAAGATATTTCAAAAGATTATTACAATGGTATTCGAATAAATGCTTATATTAAAACAAGAAATGAATTTAGTAGATTTGGAATATCCATTCAAAAATTACATAAATTAAACGTTTCTAATATTAAATCCATTAGTTTTCATTTTTATGAAGAGAATAAAACCAAAAAAATTAAGCATATAAAAAAAATGCTCATTAAATGTGAAAATATATTTACACATTTAAATTATATTAATTTAGGTGGTAATTGGAATATTGTTGATGTAAAAAATTTTGAAAAAATAATGGTTGAATCAAGAAAATTTATCGACAAAAAAATTAAAATTATTTTTGAAGTTGGAGAAAATTGGTTTGATAATTGTGGATATTTAATTACAAAAGTTGTGGGTAAAAATGAAATAGATAATAAAAAAATTATTTATATCAATGCTATAAAAGACAGTGTAGCAAAATGGTCGGTTTTAAAACCAATTCATTTAAATGTTAGAAATGAAGAAAATGACATATCCATTATTTCTGGAAATAGTTGTTATGAAAGAGATATTTTTAGTGTAGTAAGGGGAAATTTTGATTTATCTGTGAACGATAAAATAGTTTTTATAGGACTTAATGGATATTCATATGCTTGGTGTAAAGAGTTTAATGGGTCGGATAAACCAGAGGTGATTTTTTATGAATGATTATAATTTTTATAAGAAACATGAAATATTATATTTGGAAAAAGAATTTAAAAATCATATATCAGATAACATGAGTTTAAATGAATATATTAATTTTAAAAGGAATATATTTATTAATAAACTTATAAATAGAAAAATTCCAATAACTAATAGAAATAATACGAAAATACTAAATATATTTGATAGTAATAAATTTTTATATGAATATTCGTATAATAGATATGATAGTTATATTAATTATCCTGATTTTTGTAGTGATTTTTATAAGGTTAAGACAACAAAAAAATATAAATCAAAAGTTTTTTTCACAAATAGTGGAATGAGTGCAATTACGTCCATATTGTTGTCAATAAATAATATTTTAAATGATTTTTCCTTCATTTTTCCTGATGAAGATATTTATTTCGAAACATATGATTTTTATAATAAGTATATTCGTAAAAATAATAATGGTAAAACTAAAATAATATATATTGATACAATTTCCAAAAAATTTGATATTAAAAAATATAAAATGTTCATTGATAAAAATAATGATTTATTTGCAGTAATTATAGATACAACATGTTTTGTACCTGAAGAGTTAAATAAGCTTATCAAGGATGTTATAGGAAAAAATAAGCTATGTATATTAATAAGAAGTCATACGAAATTAGATATGATGGGATCTGAAATTTCGAGTTTAGGTTCAATTCTTTATTTAATTCCAAATATTTCTAAAGATCCTTATTTTAATAATATTAAAAAAATGATATCTGAAAGTTATTATTTATTGGGTAAATTTGGAGCACTTTGTTTGCCAGATAGATTTCCAGAATACATTTTTTATGATAAATTCAAAATAATAAATACTGAACGAATAAAAAGAATAGAAAAAAATAATTATTTATTTTATGGATATTTGAAAGAAAATCTCAATAAAGGTAAAGTTATTTTACCGGAGCATAAAAAATTTGTATTATATGCACTGGATAATAAATTTGTTTCAGATGAGCAATATAAAATAATAGAAGAAAAAATTAAAGAATTTGTAAAGAATGAAGAAGATATTTTTTATGCTTGTAGTTTTGGTTTTGACTATATCGCACTTGATGCTTATTATGATATCAACGAAAAAAATTATGTTATACGTATATCTATGAATGATAGTTTGGATATTAATAGTCAATCTCGAGAAATTAAGGAGTTTATAAATGATAACTTTTAGTATTGATACAATGCCCATGTCTAAAAGTATTATAGATTCGAATGATTATTCAAGTAAAATAATATATTCTTCTGTTTGTGATACATTGTTTAAATATAGTTTAGAAAAAAATTTAATTATAAAAAATGCATGTGAGCATTATGAATATAGTAAAAATAAAAAGAAATTAATTATAAAAATTAGAAATGATTTATACTTTAATAATGGTATAAAAGTTACATCAAAGGATTATTACAAAACATTTAGTAAAATATTAAATTCTAAAACTCATATTGGAATGATTTTTAAAAGGTTTTTTACAAAAATTGAAATCATAGATCCATATACACTAAAACTAACTAATAAAACGAAAAACGATAAATCATATGAAATTTTATCAATATATAGTACAGGTTGTCTAAACGAAAAAAATCCAAGTGGTGCTTATTTTATTAAAGAAGTGAAAAAAAATTATATGATTTTAGAACGTAATAAATATTATAGAAAAAAAATTAAAAATAAGGAAGCAGAACAAATTAAGTTTATGATAACTGATGGCATCAATGATTATAAATTATTTAATCATAAGATTCAAATTACAAATAATACAATTACAGATATAAATAATATTGAAAAATATAAATATATTCCTGAAAAAAATTACATATATTTAGGCATTTTATTTTCAAATAAATATATGGGCAAAAAATATAAAAGAATTAGACAAATGGTTTTTGATTCAATGAATTGTGTAAAAATTTCAAATAAATTAAATTCAAAATATAAAGAATATCCATCATTTATAATAGATGATGATAACTTAAAAGAGCATCAAATGAAAAAAAATATGAATAAAAAAAATAAAATTTTACTATCAATAGGTTATAACAATTTTTATCCAAATAAAATAATTGCTAAAGAAATAAAAAAACAATTAGAAGAGAATGGATTTAATATAAAATTGATAGAAAATAAGTTTAATATTACAAATAGTTGTGATTTAAACATTGTACTTAATTATGCTGAATATATTTCTGAATCTGCGCTTATAAATGGTACTTTTCTTGCCGTTTTTTTAGAAAAAAATTTGATTTATAATTTTTTGTTGGAACTGTATAATAAAAATCATAAAAAATATTTATTAAAAATACTAAATAAGAAGTTGTTAAAAATGAAATATAAAATTCCAATTCTTCAAATGCAAGGATATTATTTAAAAAACAAAAAATATGATAATTTTAATTATATTGAATTAAATTTTGATGAGTTATAAATGATTAATGTGATAAGATATCAAAAAATTTAGCTATAATTAGCAATAAATAAAATTTGTTCTTTATAGTATTTAAGCTTTTTTGTAGAACTTAAGACGTTAAGTTCTTTTTTTGTTTTTATAAAAATAAACTTAAAAGAAAGGACAAATTATATGGAAAATACAAGTAAGATTCCATCAAAGATAATAGAAATAGAAATAAGTATTAAATTACTTGAATACTTAAAAAGAAAAAATACTATTGATGATGGAATGTATAATTTTTGCATTAATAAACTATTAAAAAAAGAAGAATTAGAAAAAAGTAAAATGGATGATGATTATATAAATAATATAGATAATTATAAAATTTTAACTTAGGAGGGGTGTTATGGATTTATATACAGTTAGGAATCATATTATGAAAGGAGTACCACTACAAGAATTAAATTTGAGAGTCTGTTTTTATGCAAGAGTATCAACTGATAAAGATGAACAATTACATTCTTTGTCTAACCAAATATCATTTTTTAATGATTATATTAGTAAGGTTCCTAACTGGGAATTTAAAGGATCCTATATAGATGAAGGTATAAGTGGCACAAGAGTAAAAAAACGTGAAGAATTTTTAAGAATGATTGAAGATGGCAAAAAGCATAAGTTTGATTTAATATTAACTAAGGAAATATCAAGATTTTCTAGAAGCACTTTAGATAGCATTATGTATACACAAGAACTTTTAGCAAATGGAGTTGGTGTATATTTTTTGAATGATAATATAAACACAATATTACCTGACTCAGAGCTTAGACTTACAATGATGTCTTCCATCGCACAAGATGAGGTTAGAAGATTATCAGAAAGAGTTTCATTTGGTATGAAAAGAAGTATTGATAATGGTGTTGTATTAGGATGCTCTAATATTTATGGTTATGTAAAAGATAAAGGAAAATTAGTTATTGATGAAGTTCAAGCAGAAATGATTAAAGTAATATTTGATAGATATGCTAATACGACGGATGGTTTGTCTAAAGTGTCAAGATATTTGTTTAATTTAGGATATAAAAGTAGAACAGGTAAAAGGATAGATACAACAATACTTACCAGAATTATAGAAAATCCTAAATATAAAGGATATTATTGTGGACATAAATCAAAAGTATTAGATTATCGTACAAAGCAAAAAAAGAAATTAAATGAATCAGATTGGATTATATATAAAGATTATGATAATGTTCCACCAATAGTATCTGAAGAATTATGGAAAAAGGCAAATATAAAATTAAAAGAAAGACAAAAAAGTTTTACAAATCGCACCATAAACAAAGCCGTATTTCAAAATAGATACACATATTCAGGAAAAATATACTGTGGATGTCATAATGTAACATATCACCGTTCAAGTGCTGGAAAAAGGAAAAAAAATCCTGTTTGGGAATGTCAAATATATCGAAAAGAAAGTTTAAAGGGTTGTTCTAATCCTAGAGTATTTGAATTTGAATTAGATAAAATATTTAAAGATATGTTTAATAAATCATTTAAAAGCAGAAATAATTTTTTGGATGAACTATTAAGTGAATGTAAGAATTATTTGGAAACAAATAATAATGATGTTGAAATAAAAAGTTTAGAATCAAAGATATTAGTTTTGAATAATAAGAAAAATAAATTATTAGAACTAGTTATGGAAGAATATTTATCTAAAGATGATTATAGAAAACAAATAGATTTCATAAATGAAGACTTAATGATTTATCGAAATAAAATGGATAATTTAAAAAATAATAAGAAGGGTAAAAATGATATAGAGAACAAAATGAATGAAATAAAAAATACATTAGAAAAATGTTTAGATGATGATGAATGTTATAGTAATATATTTAATGAGTTAATTGATAGAATTATCGTTCAAAAAGAAAATGAGAATCAAATAAAATTAGCAATTTTTATTAAAACAGGAGAGAGCATATATACTACGTCTCTAAATTTAGGTAAAAAGTTTCATTTATTAGACTCCGATACAACAAGTCACAGCCGTATCTGCGGTCATTAATGGAGGCTCTCTATATACGCCTTATTTAGTAAAAGAAATGCTAGAACCTGAAACCAATTCCGTTATTTTTTCAAAAGAACCTGTATTAAAAAGAAAAATTATCAGTGAAGAATCTTCTAAACTCGCGAGATATGCTTTAGAAAGTGTGGTTGCAAATGGTTCAGGAAGAAATGCATACATTGAAAACTACCGAGTCGGTGGAAAAACTGGAACGGCTCAAAAAGTACAAGAAGGCCATTATATGATTGGAAACTATATTCTTTCCTTTATGGGATTTATGCCCGCAGATGATCCTGAAATCGTCGTGTATGTAGCAATAGATCATCCAATAGGAGCCATTCAATATGGAGGTCAAACTGCCGCCCCTGTAGCAAAGTCCATTTTAGAAACGGCAATTAGTGTATTAAATTTAGAACCTACGACAGAAGGAATGGAAAAAGAATATAATTGGATGGATACCAAATATCAAAAAATTCCAAATGTTGTAGGGATGAATGTCGATGAAGCCAAAAAAGCATTAAAAGGATTTCAAATAGAGTATTCTGGTGAAGGAGATAATATTCTTTATCAAAGTCCTTCGGCAAATAGTTATGTAAAAGAAAACGGGACTGTAAAGTTGATGTTAGGATAATGTATAAATGTGTAAAAAAGCACAAAAAAAGCAAAAGATTTCTATTTTTTCATGTATAATAAATGTGAGGTGAAGTGATATGCTTATTTTAGCCAAAACGGCTCTTGCCATGATGTTAGGGTTTGTCTTTGCCATCGCTTGTGGACTAATCTTTATTCCCATATTAAAAAAAATAAACTTTAGGCAACATGTGAGTCATTTAATTGGCGATCGACATTTAAAAAAAGAAGGAACTCCTACGATGGGAGGAATCATTTTTATCCTTCCTGTATTAATTGGTCTATTTTTACTCTATATAAGAGGAAGTATTGAACTCAATCATAATTTGATTATTGTGTTATTTGTATTTTTAGCTTATGCTTTATTAGGATTTGTAGATGATTGGTTAAAGGTAAGATATCACAATAACAATGGACTTAGAATTTCAACAAAGTTTTTAATTCAAATGGTGATTGCTTTAGTCTTCTTCTATATTTTTATGCAAAATGGAGGAAAACCAGAGCTTGAAATAACATCCTTAAATATCTTAATTCCTTTAGGTTGGACGTTTGGTTTGTTTATTTTATTTTTACTTGTTGGAACCAGTAATGCCGTAAATATTACAGATGGGCTAGACGGATTATGTGGAGGTTTAAGTGTCATTGCCTTTGTCGCATTTGGAATTATCACATGGAATACGACTTGGATGGATGGATATCAAGAAGTTGCCATTTTCTGTTTTTTATTAGTAGGGGCTTTACTTGGATTTTTACTCTTTAATTCAAATCCTGCCAAAGTCTTTATGGGAGACTTAGGAAGTTTATCTTTAGGTGCCGCGATGGCTACGGTTGCAATTATTACAAGGCATGAACTATCTTTAGCTTTAATTGGTGGCGTATTTGTAGTTGAAACGATAACAAGTATGATTCAGATTATCGCGATTCGTAAATTTCACAGAAAGGTGTTTAAAATGGCTCCATTGCATCACCATTTTGAGCAACTAGGGTGGAGTGAAACGGATATTGTAAAAGCATTTTATGTTGTAGGTCTTTTACTCGCCATGGCGGCAATTACTTATGGGGTATGGTTGTAATGAAAGTAAATATAGATATTAATACATTAAGGAAAAGGTATGCAAATCCAAACTTAGGGTTTGTGATTAAAATTAGAAATCAGTTAGAAGAAAAAAATAGAAAAGATATTGTGTATTATAATGGAATTAAATCATTTGAAATAAAAGATGAAAAACCAGTAGAAATTTCTATGCCAGATAACATATATAAATTAAATATAACGAACATATTAAAAAATAAAGAAAGCATTATCGAAAGCACAATAGATTTAAGAAATGATATGAAAAATTTTTTCCCAATGAGAATGGAAAGTATTAAGCTTATAGTTTCTTCCAGTCGATTATTAAAAGAAAAAGACGCGAAAGAAATATTTTTTCGTTTAACAAAATTACAAGAAAAAGTAAAAGAACAATATTCAAAATATTTTAACATGGAAGATTTAGATCCTACTAAAATTATGAATCAATGGAAAAGAAACTTAAAAAATCACAAAAAAGTGGCTAATTATGAAATAAAATTACAAAAAAAATTTAATGAAAACGATTTAGAAGACATAAAAAAAATGGTGAATATCGAATATCTTTTTATCACGGCATTAAAACTAAAAGAAGATGTATTTAAAGAAAGAGCATTATTAAAAATTCCAGAATTTACATATAAATCAGAATTAGAAAATAAAATTACAAACATAAGGGAATTGGAATTATTTGAAAAAAATATAAAAAATTCTGTAGAAAAATATGAATTAAATACACATGTAGAATTAGAAAAAAAATATCAACATTTATTTATGATATCCGATTTTCTTTTTAAAAAATGTCCAGAATTTTCATCCATTTATCGTTTTGAAGAAGAATATTATACGAATGAGTTAGCCAAAAGTGAATACGATCGTGGGAGATTAGATGTTTTGTTTATTAAAATAGATGAGGCTAAAAAAATAGGAGAATTATATATTATAGAATTAAAAGTAAATGATAGGGTGCTAGGAGACAAAAATGGCTTACATAAGCATTACATAGACATTCGTAAATTAAATGATTTTTATTTAGAAAATTTTCTTACTTTATTAGAAAAAAGACTTAAATTTAGAAGAGAAATATTAGAAAATAAAAAAGAAAAAATTACAATAGACCGAAATCATCTTCATTTTTGGACTGTGATATCCATCTCAAAAGAAGAGAAATCTTTTTTAGAAAATGCAACAAAAGTAAAAGAAAAATTGCAATTATTATGTGATGAAATAACTGTTAAAAATAATGTTCATTTAAAAGACAATAAAGAAGAAATAAAACCTTTATTAGAAGTGATGAAAGAAGTAAAAAGCCGTAATATTGATGTTCAAATTTATTTTGATTTATGGGATTGTATCGAAAATACAAATAATTTAACGAATGTCTCATTTTTTAAAGATCTCGAAGAGTTCATAAAAAAGTGCCCTTAATTTACCTTCCTACTAACGCTTAAAATAATTCCGATGGAAGCCAAAGTAACAAGTAAACTACTTCCACCATAGCTAAAAAAAGGAAGAGTAACACCAGTTACAGGAATAAGACCAATGACTACGGAAAGATTAAGAGTTGCTTGAATTAAAATACCAATGGAAAGTCCAAAAACCAAAAATTTAGAAAATAAATCATCACATTTTAAAGAAATTTTTAAAGAACGGTAAAATAGAAAGAAGAAAAAAGAAACGACAATAAGGACACCTAAAAAACCAAATTCTTCACTAATAATGGAAAAAATAAAATCTGTTTGAGGCTCTGGTAAATAAAAATGTTTTTGATGAGACTTTAAAAAGCCTTGACCGAGTAGACCACCTGGTCCAATCGCGTACAAACTTTGAATAATTTGAAATCCACTACCTAATGGATCACTCCATGGATTCAAAAACGAAATAATTCTTGCCATTCGATAAGGAGCTATGATAATTAAAGCAACGATGCCTAAAAGACCTAAACAACCAATTTTTACAAAAAATGAGAGTTTAACACCACTAATGAAAATTAAACTAATTAAAGTAAGGGCAATGACCATGGCTGTACCAAAATCAGGTTCTAACATAATTAAAAGAAAAAAGATTCCAATAATGAGTAAAATAGGCATCACGCCTTTTTTAATATCTCGAAGATCTTTTCGATTTTGACTTAAATATTTTGACACAAAAATAATAAGACCGATTTTTGCAAATTCGCTTGGTTGAATACCAAGTCCTCCAATTCCAAACCAACTTCGAGATCCATTACGAACAGTACCAATTCCAGGAATTAATACTAAAACAAGTAAAATAAAAGAGCCAATTAAAATATGATTTGCATGTTTAAACCAAAATTGTGGATCTATTTTACTAATAAAAAGGCAAAGAAAAATTCCAATTCCTAAAAAGACACTTTGACTTTTAATAAAATGAAAAGCATCATGAAACTTATAATTAGCCCAAATGCTACTTGCAGAATAAATCATAATAATTCCAAAAATAGCAATGATAAGGACTGCAAAAAATAAAACTTTATCAAAAGACTTTGACTTCAATGAAAATCACCTAGCTTTATTAAATTATATGAAAAAAAGAAAGAATAAGAAGTTTTTTGAAAAATTAAAAAATCAATAAAAGGATGAAACCTTTTTTACAATTTTATGAAAGTTCTTAAGAAAAATACTTTGAAATATAGTATAATAAAGGAGTAAAGGTGATATATATGAAAATAGTAGTAACAGCAGGAGGAACGATGGGGCATATCAATCCCGCATTAGCTATTATTGAAGAGTTTAAACGTCAAGAAAAAAATTTAGAAGTTTTATATATTGGCACTCACAATCGAATGGAAAAAGATTATATTCCAAAAAAAGGAATTCCCTATAAAGAAATAGAAATTTATGGATTTAGTAAAGATTTAGTTTTAGATATAAAAAATATTTTCTTGATTCAAAAAGCTACCAAAAAATGTAAAAAAATATTAAAAGAATTTCAACCAGATGTAGTCATTGGAGTAGGTGGCTATGTCACATATCCTGTTTTAAAGGCGGCTCATGAATTAAAAATCAAAACTTTTATTCATGAACAAAATAGCATACCTGGAAAAAGCAATCGATGGATTAGTAAATATGCCGATTTAATCGGAGTAACTTTTCAAAATAGTGAAAAATATTTTAAAACAAAAGGAAAAGTTTTTTATTCCGGTCATCCATGTGGAGCTTGGGCTTTAGCAATACCAAAAAAAGATAAAGTTGCTTTAGGATTTCACAAAGAAAAAAAATTAGTAACGGTGGTAGCCGGTTCTTTAGGAAGTGGATCATTAAACGATAAAATGATTGAATTTTTAGAAAAAGAAAAATTATATGAAATTTGTTATATTACAGGAAAAATGCATTATGAAGATTTTATAAAAGGAAAAAAATTTCCTTCCAATGTACATATATTTCCTTACATAGAAGAATTACCTGGATTATTAAAAGTGAGCGATGTCATTGTTTCCCGTGCAGGAGCCGGATCTTTAAGTGAAATACTCGCGTTAGAAATACCTTCAATAATTATACCAAGCCCAAACGTAGCAAATAATCATCAATATTATAATGCAAAAGAATTAAGTGACAAAAATTGCATTGTTTTATTAGAAGAAAAAGATTTAACGAGTGAAATTTTAGAACAAAAAATAAAAGAATTATTAGAAAATCAAAATTTAATAATGAAATTAAAAATAAACATGAAAAAAGAAGGAGTTCAAAAAAGCGCGACCTTAATATATAAAGAAATAAAGGATTTGATATCATGGAAATAGAAAAATTTGGTGATTTAGAAAAAAATGCACCACTAAAATCAAAAAATACATATCGGATAGAAGCATTTGCAAAATATTTATTACATCCTTATACAATAGAAGATTTAAAAAATTTTTTAAAGTATGTGAATCAAAAAGAAATTCCGTATTTTGTGATTGGAAATGGATCTAACATCATTTTATCAGATGGGACATATCCAGGAATCATTGTAAAATTAGATAAATTAAATCAAATAATTTATAACCAAGAAGAAGTAGAAGTCCAATCGGGAGTAATGTTAAATAAGCTTTCTTATGACATATTAAATCATGGATTAAAAGGATTAGAATGGGCAAGTGGAATACCAGGAACCATAGGAGGATGTGTTTTTAATAATGCAGGTGCATATAACGAAGAAATATTTAACTTTATTTCAGAAGTGACTTATTTAACAAAAGAGGGAAATTTAATAACCAAATCTAAAGAAGAAATTCCTTATGGGTACCGAACCAGTTGGTTTAAAAATAATAAAGACAATATCATTATCAGTGTAAAATTAAAATTAGAAAAAGGAGTAAAAGATGAATCGTTACAAATAATTCAAAATCGTTTAGAAAGAAGATTAATGAGTCAACCACTTGATAAACCATCTGCCGGAAGTGTCTTTCGTAATCCTTCAAATGAAATGCCTAGTTGGCGTTTAATCGATGAAGTAGGATTAAAAGGCTATCGAATAGGGGATGCAA
>CANQRJ010000022.1 GCA_947626215.1 uncultured Bacilli bacterium | reverse complement strand
TAAGCCATGCATATTTAGAAGGAACTTATGGAGAATATAACAAAGAATTTACCGAAGATGAAGAAGGATTAAGAAAATTTTTAAAACATTTTAGTTTTCCAGGAGGAACTTCTAGCCATGTCGCGCCTACCGTACCAGGTAGCATTCATGAAGGTGGCGAATTAGGTTATAGTCTTGCTCATGCCTTTGGTTCCGTATTAGATAATCCAGATTTAATTACTACAGTAGTAATTGGTGACGGAGAAGCGGAAACTGCACCTCTTGCTACAAGTTGGCATGGAAATAAATTTTTAAATCCAAAAACAGATGGAGCCGTTTTACCGATATTACACCTAAATGGTTATAAAATTGCAAATCCTAGTATCTTTGCAAGAATTAGTAAAGAAGAATTAGATTCCTTTTTAAAAGGATGTGGATGGATTCCTTATTATGTAGAAGGCACCGATGAATTAGATCTACATGAACAAATGGCAAGAACAATGGATGAAGTGATTGAATCCATTAAGCAAATTCAAATGCTTGCAAGAGAGAAAAACGTAAGTTCAAGACCTCTTTGGCCAATGATTGTTTTAAAAACACCAAAAGGATGGACCGGACCAAAAGAAATCGATGGGAAAAAAATAGAAGGAACATTCCGAGCTCATCAAATTCCAATCGAAGTGACGAAGAATCACCCAGAATCTTTAGAAAATTTAGAATCTTGGCTAAAAAGTTACCATCCTGAAGAATTATTTAATGAAGATGGATCCTTAAAAGAAAAATATAAACAAGTTATCCCTCCAAAAGAACTAATGATGAGTAGAAACCCTCATACATTGAAAGAAGATGGGGAACTGATACTACCAGAACTAGAAAAATATGCTTTAAAAGTAGGGTATCCTGGAAGTGTTGAAAGTGAAGATATGAGAATACTAGGAACTTACTTAAAAGATGTTTTTGTAAAAAATGAGTCTCTTCGAAATTTCCGAATTTTTGGACCAGATGAAGCTTTATCAAATCGTCTGAATGCCATTTTCGAAGTCACAAAAAGAAAATGGAATAATCCGATTTTAGATAATGATGAATTTTTAGATGCCGATGGAAGAGTCATGGATTCTATGTTATCAGAGCATCTTTGCGAAGGAATGCTAGAAGGTTATTTATTAACAGGAAGATATGGAATTTTCCATAGTTATGAATCCTTTATTCGAATTGTGGATTCCATGGTAAGTCAACATGCAAAATGGATGAAAGTTGCAAAAGAAACAAAATGGAGAAAACCAATTCCTTCATTAAACTTACTCGTATCTAGTCATTGTTGGCAACAAGATCATAATGGGTATACGCATCAAGACCCAGGAATGATAAATCATGTTTTAACCAAGAAGTCTAGCATCGCAAGAGTTTATTTACCAGCAGATGCCAATACATTACTATGTACAATGAATCATGTATTAAAAACGAAAAACTATGTCAATTTAATCGTGGCAAGTAAACATCCAAGACCTCAGTGGTTAAGTATGAAACAAGCCATTCGTCATTGTGAGCAAGGGCTTGGAATTTGGGGATTTGCAAGTAATGATTTAGACAATAATCCTGATATTGTTTTAGCTTGTGCCGGAGATACTCCAACTCTAGAAATCCTCGCGGCAACCAGTTTACTACGTAAATACTTACCAAACTTAAAGGTTAGAGTAGTAAATGTTGTTGATATCACAAGATTAGAACCACAAAGTATGCATCCACATGGACTTACCGATGCCGAATATGATTCTATATTTACAAAATCAAAACCTATCGTTTTTGCATTCCATGGATACCCAAATGTTATTCATGAATTAACTTATAAACGTACCAATCAAAATATGCATGTAAGAGGTTATATTGAAGAAGGAGAAATCACAACACCATTTGATATGAGAGTTCAAAATAAAATGGATCGTTATCATTTAGTTTTACTAGCTTTAAAACATTTAAAAGAATTTGATAGTAAAGAACTAGCCGATTACTGTAAAGAAATGTTAATTAAACATGAATCTTATATTAAAGAAAATGGAATCGATTTAGAGGAAGTAAGAAATTGGAAATGGGACTGTTAATCAGTTCCTTTTTTTATAATGAAATCAAAAAATTAAGAAAAAACTTAATTTTTTTTATGAAAAAAAAGGAAATCGAGGATTTTTTTTGTATATATAAGTAGGAGGTGATATTTTTTTTGAAAACAAAATCAATAATAAATGATATTCTATTTCGAGAAATTTATGGAAACAAAAAATATTTAAAAAGTTTTTTAAATGCTTTTTTCTTCCATTTAGGAGAAGAAATAAATTTAAGTGGAATGAAATTATCAAAAGAAATGATATTTCCAAAAACAAAAATAAAAGAAAAAAATATGAAAGGAGATATTTTAGTAGAATTAAAAAATGCTTTTATTAGTATTGAGGCTTATACATCTTTAGGGAAAGAAGGCCTTGCTAAAGCATGCCAGTATTATTCAAGAATTGATGGAACCCAGTTAAAATCAGGACAAATAAAATACCAAAAAACAAAAAGAGTGATTGGAATTATTATAGCAACTCATATTAGTAAGAATTTAAAATTAGAGAATGAATGGTTTCAAAGGTATCACATGAAAGGGAAAAGTGTAGAACTTCCTCATAATATGGATGTTTTTATACTAGATATTGACAAATTAAATCAAGTCCTTTATAATGTAGGTGAAAATGATTTATTGATGAAACATTTGAAATTAATAGGAGCAAGTTCAAATGAAGAAAGATTTTTAATTGCAAAGAAAGAAGGAATATTGATGGAAATTGCAAGATTTACAAGGGATTTTATGAGAGATAAAGAAACATTAAAATACTTTAATTTAGAAAATAAATTAAGAACAGAAGGATACGATGCCGGAGTAGATGTCGGTGAGGAAATTGGAAAGTCTATAGGTGAATCAATAGGAAAGTCTATAGGTAAATCTATAGGAAGATCAGAAAAAGCATTAGAAATTGCCGAAAAAATGTTAAAAGAGTATTCAATAAATGAAATATCAAGAATTACAGGACTAAAAAATTCAGAAATCATAAAATTAAAAAAATCAAAAAAGGTAATAAATTAGCACTTTTAATTAATTTCTGTACATTTTTTCTATCTTTTGCTATAATAAAACTCGTGTTAGAAAAGAAGTGGAACTATGTACCTAAATATGGAAGAATTAAAAGAAAAAGTAGAATTATTAAAAATAAAATATAAAAATATAGATTGGAAAAAACAAGATGAATTTTTAGCAAGAGAATTTATGTTAAATGCAATGTTTCTTGCATCTTCTTATGGAAATCAATTTTTTTCCTTACAACAAAAAGATTTAGAAGATTATTTAACAAATATCAGTTATCTTTTTTGTGAATGTTGCCATTTAAAAACAAACCTTTTTGAAGAAAGCTATGAAACATTTTTAAATTTTGTAAAAGATGAAATATGTATGACAAAGATAGGAAATTATGAACCATGGAATGCAGGTATTAGAATAAATAGAAATAAAGAAGTAACAGAAAAATATTTAAACTGTTTAAAACCTTTTGATGACATTGTACGTGTAGCATCAGAATTTTTCCTTCAAGAAGTTCCTACGATGTATTTAAAAATGTCAAAAAGTGTGTAATTTACGTGTCAAAAAAAATCAGAAAAAAATCCTTGGAATAGTAGATAAAAAAAGACATTTTCTTAAAAAAATGTGGACTAATATGTTGGAAAATTTATTTTTTTTCAAGACCTTTTATGTTATCCTATTAAAAAGAGGAAGTGAGTAGTATGGCATCTTTAGAAGAAAATATGTATAGGCATAATTTGGGACTAAGTCCGTATGCCACCAAAGATGAGGATTCAATCCGTTTAATAGAAGAAAAAGAAGATATTCGTAGTCCATTTTTTAGGGACATTGATCGCATTTTGTACACTTATGCGTATATTCGTTATAATGATAAAACACAAGTTTATTCGAAAAAGAATAATGACCACATTGTAAAAAGAATGTTACATGTTCAATATGTAAGTAAAATAGCAAGAACCATTGGAAGAGCTCTTGGATTAAATGAAGATTTAATCGAGGCGGCTAGTTTAGGCCATGATTTAGGACATGTCCCTTTTGGCCATTTTGGGGAATCTGTTTTAAACGAAATAAGTTTAAAAAACAACGAAGGGTACTTTAATCACAATGTACAAAGTGTAAGACTTTTAATGAATATCGAAGGAAAAGGATTAGGAAAAAATTTAAGTGTTCAAGTATTAGATGCAATTTTATGTCATAATGGAGAATTTTTATTAGGAGAATATCACCCCAAAAAGAAAACAAAAGAACAATTTTTAGAAGATTATCAAAAAACATATACTGAGAAAGGATTTGTAAAAAAACTAGTCCCTATGACCTTAGAAGGATGTGTCGTCCGAATCAGTGACATTATCGCGTACCTAGGAAAGGATATTGATGACGCCTGCATGTTAGGAGTTTTAAAAAAAGAAGAGATTCCCGAAAGTATTTCTTCTGTATTAGGAATTCATAATAAAGAAATTGTAAACACCATCATATTAGATATTATCCAAAATAGTTTAGGAAAACCATACATCAAATTAAGTGAACCTATCTATCATGCCATTTTAGAATTAAAAAAATTTAATTATGAAAATATATATGATAAATCCATGACAAAAGAAGAAAAAGAAACAGTCACCAAAATGTTTCAAATTCTATTTGATACGTTTCAAAAAGATATCGAAGAAAGAAAGTTAAATTCTAGAATATATCAAGATTTTTTAAATCATAAAAAAGAAGAATACTTAAAAAATACTTCGAAAAATAGGCAAGTGATAGACTTTATTGCCGGGATGACCGATGAATATTTTATAAAGTGTTACAAAGAGTGTAAAACCAAGGTTTTTGAGTATAATAAAAAGGGAGGACAGTAATGAAATATAAAACATACGATTTAAACGGTTATAAAATATATACAATTCAAACAGATAAATTTAAAAACAGTTATATAGAAATAAATTTTCGAGATGATGTAAGAGAAGTTTCAACATGCAAAAGAAATTTTTTATCAAACATGCTTGCATATTCATCCAAAAAATATCCAACAAAAAGAGAAATGTTAATTCAAACAGAAGAATTATATAATGTCATATTAGATCGAAATGTAAGTCGAGTAGGCTATAATCTATTTACTTCATTTTCTTTAGATATCTTAAGTCCAAAATTTATAAAAGAAAAAAATTATTTAGAAAATTGCATTCAATTTTTATTAGAAATTATTAAAAATCCAAATATCAAAGAAGAGGAATTTGATGAACTAAGTTATCAAATTATCAAAGAAAGAATTGAAACACAAGTAGATCAATACAAAGAAAGACCTACTGCACTTGCAATGGTAAATGGTTTAAAAGAACTTTTTCCAAACTCTATTTCAGGAAAACGATTAATTGGAACAGAAGAAGAAATTGAAAGTATTACAAGAAAAGATTTAGTCACCGAATATCATAATATGCTTGAAAACTCTTACTGTGATATTTTAGTCATTGGCGATATAGATATGGATAAAATGGTCTCCATCTTTCAAAAAAATTTTTATAAACCATCTATTATCACCAAAGAAATTCCATTCATCGTAGAAAATAAAATTGAAAAAAAGCGAAAAGTAGAAAAAGAAAGTACCTTTGAACAAACTCAACTTTTACAATTTTACCAATTAGAAAAATTAACGGAATACGAGCAGTATTATGTCCTACCGATATTTCAACGAATTTTAGGAAGAGCAGGATTAAGTGATAAATTATCTAAATATTTAAGAGGAGAAAATTCTTTATGCTATTATGTACAATGTGATTTTCACTACCCAAATACTTATGCATCCATTTTAGTGGGACTTTCCTATGAAAATGTCAACAAAGCTTTAAAATATATTCATAAATCGATGAAAGAAATGGAAAATAAAATGATTTCAGAAGAATTTCTTGCCACTCAAAAAGAAAAAAGTCTATCGGATTTAAAATTAAGAGAAGATGACATTTATGGCTTAATTGATAACTATTACTTCCATGAAATAAGCCATGCACCATTATATCAAGACTATTTAGAAAATATACCAAGTGTAACATTAGAAGATATTCGTGGGTTATCTAAAAAGATGCACGAGTCACTTCTCTATATTTTGAAAGAAGGAGACGAATATGAAGAAAATTAAATTAAAAGGACTAGAAGAAGAAATCATTACAGATACTTGTGAAAATGGTTTATCCATATATATATGGGTCAATAAAAAAGTAAACACCTTTAATGGAGCTTATGTAGTTCCATGTGGCTCTGAAACCGTAAACTTTGAAATCAAAAAGAAAAAAATGCATGTTCCCTTTGGCACAGCTCATTTTTTGGAACATATATTATGTAAAAAAGAAGACGGAACCTCATTATTAGGAGACTTTAATGAATTAGGGTCTTATAGCAATGCCGCGACTTTTGCCGACAAAACCGTATTTGAATTTCTAGGATCCAACCATTTAAAAGAAAATTTAGAATTACTATTAAATTCAGTTCAAGAAAAAAAGTTTGTAAAAGAACATTTTGAATCAGAAAGAGGTCCTATATTAGAAGAGGCAAGAATGCAAAAAGATAATGCCGGAAGACTTGCCCATTACGAAATTCAAAATTGTTTATTTCATAATTACCCAAATCGTATCCAGGGTTTAGGGACCATAAAAGACATTGAAAATATGAAATTAGAAGACTTAGAAACCCTTTATAAAAGTTTCTATCATCCTAAAAATTGTTTTGTCATCGTAACTGGAAATGTAAATCCCCTTGAAGTCATCACGGTCATAAAAGAAAATCAAAAGAAAAAACATTTTGAAGAATTTGTAGAACCAAAAGAAGAAAAATATAAAGAACCCAAAAAAGTAGTTACGACATTTAAAGAATTAAAAGCCAATATCGAAGTTCCTCAAGTTTATATTTCGGTAAAAATACCAAGAAAAAATTTTGATATCGAAAATGATATGTTGTTGTTAGACATGTTAAATTTAATATTAGTTTCAAATTTTGGAACCACTTCTTTATTTAGAGAAAAACTATTTGAAAATAATTTAGCATTAACCATTGGTTCTTGGGCCGTTCAAGAAAGAGATTACCTAGTCCTTCAAGTCTCTGCAAGAACAAAGTATCCTACAGAGTTAATACCGTTATTAAAAGACAAAATGGAACATTTAGAATTATTAGAAAGTGATATCAAAAGAAAAGTAAAATCGGAAATTGCTAATCTTGTACTAGGGTATGAAGATCCTGAAAGTGTGAAAGACAACCTAGCTTATCTTTTAATAAAATATGGAAAAATAATAGACAATGAAAAAGAATTATTAGAATCTATTCATTTAAAAAGTGTACAAAAAGTTTATGAAAAAATGACGATGAAAGAAATGAATGTTTTTGTATTAAATCCAAAGAAAAAGACGAAAGAATAACTATTCGTCTTTTAATAACTTATAAACTTCTTCTTCACTTAAATGGCTTTTCTCATGAAAATTATGAGGTAAAATATGTAAGTGTACATGTTTAATCACTTGTGCATCTCCATAATTAAAGTTAAGAGAACTAGCTTTTTTATGCAATTTAGTCATCAAAGTATTTTGCATCTCTTTAGCTACATCAAAAATTTTAATTAATGTATCATGATCAAGTTCATTTACATCCGTGATATGCTTTTTTGGAATCACCAAAGTATGACCCGATGGATTTTGATCCAAATCTAAAAAAACTAAAAGATCCTCATCTTCATAGAGAATATGACTTTTTACCTCTTTGCGGGCAATTTTACAAAATAAACAATCATCCATAATAATCTTACTTCCTCCTACAACTATTTTATCATACTTAAAACTCTTTGTGTACAAAGAACACACTTTTGCATAAATTAGAGTAGAGGTGAATAAAAATGGCAAACTTTAAAGAGATTATTACAAAATCAGTTATCGGAAAAGCAAAGAAAACAAATAGTATGAATTTTTCTTTCACTCCTGATGAAAAAGCAAATACTGTTTTAGGTTGTTGGGTTATTAATCATAATTTTTCTGGTGTAAACCAATCGGGAAAAGTGGGAGTAAATGGTTCCTTTGATGTAAATGTATGGTATTCTTATGACAATGATACCAAGACAAAAGTAAATACCAAAAGATTTAATTATCATGAATTATTAAATGTTCCTTTAAAAGATGAGGCGACATTAACCAATAATTCTGAAATTATAGTCAGAAGTTTAAAACAACCTACCGTGACCAATGTTAAAATAGAAAATGATAACATCGTCTTAGATTTAGAAAAAGAACTTGGGGTAGAGATTGTAGGAGATACGCTTATTAAAGTCCCTGTGGAGGACGATTATGACGATTATGAAGAAATTTTAGATGATGTAGAAGAAGAAAGCATTGATTCAGTAGATGAAAACTATCTAAACTGATTCAATCTTTTTTTATAGACTTTAAAACTCCAAAATAAAAACAAGTGTCAATATTTTTTTGTTGACAAGCATATACTTCTTTGATATGATAGAAAAAACAAAGGAGGGAAGTCTATATGGCTGTAAAATTAAGATTAAAAAGAATGGGTTCCAAAGCAAAACCTTTTTACCGTATTGTAGCCGCCGATTCTAGAAGTCCAAGAGATGGAAGATTTTTAGAAGTAGTAGGAACATACAATCCAATTAAAGGAAGTGAAATGGTAACTGTAGATGAAGAAAAAGCATTATACTGGTTATCTAAAGGAGCTTTACCAACCGATACAGTTCGTAGTATTTTAAGTAAACAAGGAATTATGAAAAAATATGCGGATTCCAAAAAAGTAGGGAAGTAATATGAATATAGTAGAATATACAGAATTTTTAGTAA
The DNA here is from genome assembly GCA_947626215.1 of uncultured Bacilli bacterium. Classification (GTDB taxonomy): domain Bacteria; phylum Bacillota_I; class Bacilli_A; order RF39; family UBA660; genus Ventrenecus. Next base: position 7,352 of record CANQRJ010000022.1, on the reverse strand, counting down.
AAAGTATCTGTAAAGAAAAAGATCTAGTAAAAGTAACAAGTTATGAAGGGGAAGAAAAAACAGTTTTAGAAGTTTTAGTGCCAGAAAGTTCAATGGGTTCTGTCTTAGGACGTGATGGCAAAAATGCCAAATCTATTCGTACTTTAGTGAATGCCTATGCTTATTTACATGAATTAGGTCGTATTGAACTCAATATTGATTCCTTTTAAAAAGAAAAGTACTTTACATTTCAAAGGGTACTTTTTTCTTTTGTTTTTATTTAAAACATGGTAATATTAAATGGGGATGATGGAATGAAGAAGGGATTTACTTTAGTGGAATTACTTGCCGTGATTGTATTGCTTGCTTTACTCGCGACCATTGCCGTACCAAGTGCTTTTACCATAGGTGAAAATATTCGAAAGGATATGTATTGTGATAAAGTAGAAATGATTATCACCGATGCCGAACGTTGGGGAAGTAATCATCTAAGCCAGTTAAATAAAAGTGGAACATGTTATAAATCGATGACCATATTAGACTTAATAAATGAAGGAGTCATCAAAAGAGAAACGGATGAAGTAGGAATCGAAAATCCATACACCGGAGAATCGATGGACAATTTAGTCGTAGGAGTTTATTATAAAAATAATCGAGCTTATGCTTTTTTAAATGAAACAAACGAAGATTTAAAAAATATATGTGAGACAGAAGTTCGTTTTTGTGAAGATGGAGAAAGCGAAAGACAAGGCGGAAAAATAGTTTGTCTAAAAAGACCTAAAAATGCCTGTTCTTGATTTTCGTTTCTTTTTTTGCTAAAATAGGAACTTGATTTGGGGTGAGAAAAAATGAAAACAGTTTGTTTAATTGGAAAACCTAATACAGGAAAATCGAGTCTTTTTAATCGATTAGTAGGCGAAGAAAAATCAATTATATTAGATATGCCTGGGATTACAAGAGATCGAATATATGGAACGGTAACCTATCAAAATAAAACATTTCATTTAATTGATACAGGAGGGTTAGAATTTGGAGAAGAAAATTTCCAAAAAGATATCTTAGCTCAAGCGAGTTATGCTATCGATGAGGCCGATTTAATTTTGTTTGTAGTGGATGGAAAAACCGAATTAAACCAAAGTGACTATATGATAAAAAAAATGCTCCATAAATCTCAAAAAGAAGTTATCGTAGTTGTAAATAAAATTGATAATCAACAAAAAGAAGAAGAAATATACCGTTTTTATGAATTAGGATTTGAAAAAATTCTTCCTGTTTCTGCCGCCCATAAATTAGGATTAAAGCCTTTACTAGAAGAGATCACCAAAGAATTACCAAGTGAAGAACAAGAGGAAGAAGACATTTGTAAATTTTGTTTCATAGGAAGGCCTAATGTAGGAAAAAGTAGTTTAGTAAATGCCGTTTTAAATAAAGAAAGAGCCATCGTAAGTGAAGTAGCAGGAACAACAAGAGATGCAACAGATACCAAATTAATCTATCACAAAGAAAAATTTATAATGATTGATACCGCAGGTATGCGTAAAAAAGGAAAAATTTATGAATCCATTGAAAAATATAGTTTATTAAGGAGCCTAAAAGCCATTGAACGAAGTGATGTCTGTGTTTTAGTCATCGATGCGAAAGAAGGAATCATTGAACATGATAAACATATAGCAGGCATGGCTATAAATAGTGGAAAAGCACTAGTGATTGCAGTTAATAAGTGGGATACGATCGAAGACCCTTCGAAATCTATCAAAGAATGGCAAGAAAAAATAAAATATGAATTTCAATTTGCTCCATACGCAAAAGTCGTGTTTTTATCAGCAAAAACAAAAAAAAGAGTTTCCTCTTTAATGCCAGAAATTATTGATGCTTATAACAATCATAAAAAAGAAGTTCCTACCTCATTATTAAATCATATTATTCATGAGGCAACATTTTTACATGAGTCTCCAATGTTTCGAGGAAAAAGATTAAAAATTTATTTTGTAAAACAAGAAGCGACGAAACCACCTAAATTTGTTTTTTCTGTAAATGACAAAGGTTTAATTCATTTTAGCTATGAACGTTATTTAGAAAATCAACTCCGTAAAAATATTGATTTAACAGGAACACCCATCATTTTAAAATTCAAGAATAAAGAAGAATGAAAATCTAAGCTTTTATTTTTTCATCAATTCTTTTTTTATGAATCACTTTTTTCTCATCGTATAATACAAGTTCGTTAATAGGAATTTCAAATACTTTAGAAATTAGTTGTAACATCTCAATTCCAATATTTATTTTTCCTCTTTCAATATTGGAAAAATATTTGCTACTTAAACCATATTTTTCATAAAATTTTTCTTGACTAAGCCCACTTTGGTAACGAGCATATTTTAAATGAATTCCTACAATTTGTTTAATATCCATATTTATACCTCTTTTCAACTTTAAGTCTATTGATGTTTAAAAGAGATGTCCACCTATTAATCACTAGAGAACATTGACAGAAAGAAGTATTTATTATATTATAAAAATATCAAAAGAAAGGAATTTGTTGCATGAAAGCGAATAAAAAATTAGAAAAATTAAGATTAGAGAAAGGATATACCTATCAAGATATGTCAGATAAATTAGGAATTTGTAAATCATACTATTGGCATATTGAACATAATTCTAGAAGACTTTACTATGACTTAGCCAAAAAAATTGCTAAAATTTTTGGATTAAAACCAGATGATATATTCTATAACGAAATAAAATAAGAGCAAAAAAAACAAAAGAAACATAAAATACTTTAGAAGAGGTGTTTTATGGAATTTGGAGATAATTTTTTTAAAAAAGTTGAAAAAAAGACTAAAGTAGATAAAGAAACGATTCTATCTTTAGCCCAAAAATTACAAAATGGAAATATGAAAGACGAAAGTACTTTAAGAGAGATTATTAAAACACTCAGTAAAATGACAGGAAAAGAAGTCAGTAAAGAAAGAGAAGATAAAATCGTTCAAACAATCATAGACGATAAAGTTCCAAAAGGAGTAGAAAAAGCATTCCTCCAAAATGACAAATAAAAAGTAGAGATTCGTGTCTCTACTCATTTTATTTTCTTCCAAGTAAATCATCTAAAGAACAAGAAAAGTGTTTAGCAAATTCAATCGCGTACACCGTAGTAATTAAACATTTACCAGTCTCGTATTTATGAATATTAGACTGAGTAGTTTGAAGGGCATCCGCGACGGCTTTTTGAGTTAAATCCTTCATCTTACGAGCTTTCTTTAAATTATTAGAAACTAAATTGACATCAATCACATCTCCAATTTTAGATTTCATTTGTTTATTATCATTGGAAAGTCCAGTAACATAATCTAAACTGACTTTATAATTATTTGCAATTTTATTTAATTGTCTTAAAGGCATAATATCTTTTCCAGTTTCCCATCCTGCATAAGTGGCTCTTTGAACATGTAAAACATCTGCGATATTTTGTTGAGTAATGCCTTCTAAGTTTCTTAATTTCTTTAATCTTTCAAAATTCATTTTTATCACCTACAATTATTTTCGCAAAAGAATGGAAAATAATCGAGTAAACGTGGTTATATATGATTGAAAATTGACATTTTCCTTTTTCTTTTGTTTTATAACATTATTATAGTATAAAACGAATTTTTTCACAATGATAAATTAGTAAAATTAAATTTCCGAATAATTTTATGAAAATATCATATAGTTTGATAGGTGATTTATTATATGGATAAGAAAGAGTTATTAAAATCTATTGCCAAACATGGAAATGGGGAGATTTATCTAGGCGTCGTGGGAGCCGTCCGAACAGGAAAGAGTACCTTTATTAAAAGGTTTATTGAAAATTTAGTCGTGCCTAATATTACAGATGAATATGAGAAAAAACGTTGTTTAGATGAAATTCCACAAAGTGCTCAAGGAAAAACCATTATGACTACAGAACCTAAATTCGTACCATCTTCAGGAGCTAAAATCAAAGTAGATGATTTTGAAGCAGATATTAAACTTGTAGACTGTGTAGGGTTTGTAATTCCAAATTCAGTAGGTTATGAAGACGCAGATGGAAATCCTCGAATGATTAAAACTCCTTGGTTTAGTGATTCCGTTCCTTTCGTGGAAGCAGCCGAGATTGGGACTGAAAAAGTAATTAAAGATCACTCTACGATTGGGATAGTCGTCACAACGGATGGTTCTTTTGGAGAATTAAAAAGAGAAGATTACTTAGATGCCGAAGAAAAAGTCATTGGAGAATTAATTTCAATTGGAAAACCTTTTATCATTGTTTTAAATACAAGTAAACCGAATGCTACTGAAACAAGATCTTTACAAGAAAGCTTACAAAGTACCTATAATGTACCTGTATTACCTATCAATGTAGAACAAATGGAAGAAAAAGAAATATTAAGCATATTAAAAGAAGCTTTATATGAATTCCCTGTGAATGATATTGCAATTGATATTCCAGAATGGGTACATGTTTTATCAAATCATCATGAAATTAAAAGTCATTATTTAGAAAAAATGAAAGAGTGTGTAAGTGATGTTTCTAAATTAAGAGATGTAGAATCCATTTTAACTCATTTTACAGATTCAGAGTTTATTTCGAAAGCGACAATTTCCAATTTAGATACTGAAAACGGAATTGTATCCGTAAGACTTACGAGTGAAGATGAATTATATCAAAGTGTCTTAAAAAGCCTAGTTGGCGATGCCGCGACAAGTAAAGCAGGACTTTTAAAAGTATTTACAACCTATGCCGAAGGAAAAGAAGAACTAGATGGATTAAAAGAAGCATTAAAATCTGCAAAAACAACTGGATATGGAATTGTATTTCCAACTCTTAAAGATATGAAACTCGGAACGCCAGAGATTATTAAACAAGGAAATCGATATGGAGTGAAATTAAAAGCTGTGGCAAGTAGCATTCATTTAATGAGAGTCGATGTAGAAAGTACCTTTGAACCCATCATCGGATCTGAACTTCAAAGTAAAGAACTAATTAATTATTTAATGAAAGATTATCAAACGGATCCATCTAGTATATGGAAAAGTGAAATTTTTGGTCGAAGCTTAGATGTCATTGTAAAAGAAGGAATTCAAGCCAAATTATCGATTATGCCTGAAAATACTCGTTATAAATTAAGCCAAACAGTTACAAAAATTGTAAACAAAGGGTCAAGTAATTTAATTGCATTCGTCATATAATGTAAAAAAGTACAGAAAATGTGCTTTTTTTCTTGCATTTCTTTTATTTTTTTGATACTTTTAATGTGTAAGGTAACTCGCCTTATGAAATATTGAAAGGGAGGTCAATTGAAAATGTCAAAACAAGACGTAATTGATTTTATGGCTGAAAAAGCTGAAATGAGTAAAGCACAAGCAGGACGTGCATTAGATGCATATCTAGAAGCAGTAGAAACTGGACTTAAAAAACACGGAGATGTTACATTCGTAGGATTTGGAAAATTCTCTGTAAAAACTCGTGCTGCTAGAGAAGGACGTAATCCATCTACTGGAGCATCAATGAAAATTCCTGCTAAAAAAGTGGTTTCATTTAAAGCTGGAAGAAAATTAAAAGATTCTATTCAATAATAAAATCTTAAATAAAGTGAATTCTTGAAAAAGGATTCATTTTTTATGTAAATTTTTATTTCGTAGAGTTGATAATTTAAAAAGAATTTTGTATACTTTTAATGGGTGATATTCATGGGGAAACGTTTTATAAGTGCATTTCTTTTAATATTGATTTTACTTCCTGTTTATCTTGCCGGGGGGCTTGCTTTTACCATTGCATTAGGAATCATTGCTTTGCTCGCTTTAAAAGAAATGTTAGATTTAAGAAAAAGTCATTCCAAAATACCAAATGGCATTGTTCTTATATCGATGTGTGTTTTATTATTTTTAGTCATTTATGAATTTGGACCAGTGGATGGAATTCCATATTTAGTCGTAGCTTTATTAAGTTTAATATTTTTACTTCCTACTTTATTTCATTATAAAAGTGGGGAATATGAAACAAAAGATGCTTTTTATTTAATTGGTGTGATTGCTTTTTTAGGAATGGCTTTCCATTATATTTTAAATTTGAGAAGAGATGCTTTTTATATTCTTAGCTTTCTACTTTTAATTCCTATTGTTACAGATACATGTGCAATGATGTTTGGTTCATTCTTTGGACATAAAAAAATCGCACCGATTATTAGTCCGAATAAAACTTATGTAGGTACTTTTTTTGGAACGCTTTTTGGGACAGTTTTCCCGTCCTTATTTTATTACTTTTTAATTTCAAAAGAAAAAGTAATAGAAATTGTTATTTTAAGTTTTCTTTTATCGATAGTCGGTCAATTAGGGGATTTATTATTTAGTAAGATAAAAAGAGAAAATGAAATTAAAGATTTTTCGAATTTAATTCCAGGGCATGGGGGAGTTTTGGACCGATTCGATAGTTCTATTTTTGTAATATTAGCATTTATGATTTTGAAAGGTTTTATAAGGTGATAAAATATGTGGCTACTTAGTTTACTATTATTTATTCTTATTTTAGGAATTATTATTTTAGTTCATGAATTTGGACATTTCATATGGGCCAAACACAGTGGAGTTTATATTTATGAATTTTCTATTGGAATGGGTCCAGTCATTTTTTCACATAAAGGAAAAGATGGAATTTATTATAATATACGAGCTTTACCAATAGGTGGATTTGTTCAAATGGCAGGCGAGATTTACGAAGATGATAGCAAAATCCCTAAAGAAAAATTTTTATGTAATCGTCCATGGTATCAAAGATTAATTATATTAGTTGCCGGGGTCATGAATAATTTTATTTTGGCAATCGTTTTACTTTTTGTAATATCTCTTATTTGGGGATCAATAAATACAACAACCAAAGTATTAAAAGTAGAAGAAGATTCGGCCGCATATCAAAGTGGAATGCAAGAAGGAGATATCATCACTTCTATTAATGGACATCGTTTTGATTCATGGGAAGTAGGCCAACTATATTTATATTATAAAGATAGTGACAATGTTTATGATTTTGAAATAAAAAGAAATGATGAAACAAAAACTATTTCTATTTCTCCAAAAAAAGAAACAGATGAAAAAGGAAATGAAAAGAACGTTTTTGGAATTCATATGGCTACAGATACGAAAAGAGGATTTTTAGAAAGTATTTCATTTACATTCCATAGATTTTGGAATATTATCTGTTCTATGGGTGTTACCGTATGGGGACTTATTACAGGTCAAATTTCTGTTAGCAATTTATCAGGCCCAGTAGGAATTTATCAAGTAGTCGATGAAAGTGTTCAATATGGAATTCAACAACTTATTTATATCACGGCTTTCTTATCTATTAATGTTGGATT
>CANQRJ010000021.1 GCA_947626215.1 uncultured Bacilli bacterium | reverse complement strand
ATTTAGTAAATTTTTTTCCAAACTTGATTCTTATTGTTTTATCCTTATATTTCTTTTGCAATTGTCTTTCTTTTATTTTTCTTTCTCTTCTTCCTAAATTTTGATTTTCTTCTATTTCTTTTTTTAATTCTTCACACATACTCTTAGAAAACCTACCTTCTTATGGTAGTATTATATCAAATTTGCTTTGCGAAGAAATTTTTTTCAAATTTACTCTTTTTTGCTGATAGATGTGTTAATTAAAGATTTTTATAAAAAAGTTTGATATAATATTTATCGAGGTGATAAATTATGGCAGTACCTAAATTTCGTGATTTTATACTTCCTGTTTTATTATATTTTGCAGATGAAAAAATTCATACGATAAAAGAATGTATGGATGAAGTTATTCAGAGGTTTGATTTAAATGAAGAGGATTTAAGATTATTGATTCCTACTGGAACTCAAACTGTTGTATCTAACAGAGTGTACTGGTCTTTAACTTATTTAAAAAAATCTTTACTTTTAAATGTAGTTGAAAAAGGAAAATATAAAATAACTATCAGAGGGAAAGAATTGTTAGCAACTAATCCTATTAAGATTGATAGAAAATTATTAATGCAATATCCTGAATTTGTTGATTTTATAAAAGGAAAAAATAAGTCAATTGAAAAGGAAAATGAATCTGTTTTAGAAGAAGAAATTACTCCAGATGATGAAATTGCCGAAATATATAATAAAATTAATGATAAGTTAGCAGATGATTTGTTAGAATTGATATTAGATAAATCTTCTTATGCTTTTGAATATTTAGTCATTGATCTTTTAACAAAAATGGGGTATGGAGAAGAAGAAGAAAATAGAAAATATTTAACTCCCAAAACTAAAGATGGTGGTATAGATGGTATTATAAATCAAGATCGATTGGGCTTGGAAAAAGTTTATGTTCAAGCTAAAAGATGGAATGGATCTGTTGGAAGACCGGAGCTTCAACATTTTGTTGGTGCTTTGTCTGGAAGAAAAGCAAATCGAGGTGTTTTTGTAACGACTTCTTATTTTTCCTCACAAGCTTTAGAATTTATGAAAGAGTCATCTTATAATATTATTTTAATTGATGGAAAAACATTAGTAAAATATATGATTGAATATAATGTTGGAGTCCAAACTATTCATTCTTATGAAATAAAAAGAATAGATACTGATTATTTTAAAAATAGTATAGATTAATATGAAATGAGGAGTGTTTTATGCTTATTGTTATAGTGATTGCGATTGCAGTTTTTATTGAACTTATTAACATGTCTAAAAAATATTAAAAGGCTAGGAGTTGATTTGATGTTAAATGCAGTAAAAAGAGCTTTTGTGGTTTTATTAGGTGTTTTGTTACAATTTGGTTTTGCTATTGTTATTCGATTATTTTTTTATAAATACCTTGGAATTATTACTTTATTTTATAGTTTGGTAAGTATTTTAATTGTTTTAGGAATATTAAAAGAGAGTACAAGACTTTCTAATGATTTACCTTGGATTATTCTCATTTTAATTTTTCCTATTTTTGGAACCATTTTATTAATTAGTTTAGGTAAAAATTATTCAAAAAATAAATTAGTAAAAAATATTTCTAAGTATGAAAAAGAATATCAAAAATATTTAATTCAAGATGAGGATGTAAAAAAAGAAGTACAAAAGAAAAAAATGGATAATATCACATATTTATTAAATCGAACTCATCACTTTGTTAGTACGAATAATGAGGTCACGTATTACCCTTTTGGTGAAAAATTTTATCCTGAATTATTAAAAGAATTAAAAAAAGCCGAAAAGTTTATTTTTATGGAATATTTTATTATTAATGAAGGAGTCATGTGGAATGGTATTTTAGATATTTTAAAAGAAAAAGCAAAAAGTGGAGTTGATGTACGGATCATGTATGACGACATGGGAAGTATTGCAATGCTTTCTTCTAATTATGCAAGTGAACTTAGTAAGTATCATATTAAATGTATTCCTTTTAATAAATTAAGCCCTTTTCGAGGAATTTTTATGAATAACCGAGATCATAGAAAAATGACTATTATCGATGGAAAAGTTGCTTTTTCTGGAGGAGTTAATTTAAGTGATGAATATATTAATATCAATAGTAGATTAGGAGTTTGGAAAGATAATGGTATTAAAATTGTGGGTGATGCCATCTGGAACTTCACTGTTATGTTTTTAACTTTATGGAATGCAAATGTTTTTGAAGATCAAGATATTCAAAAATTTAAGTATGAATTTCCTTCTTCTAGAAAGGAAAATGGGTATGTTCTTCCTTATGGAGTGGCACCTCTACATAAAGATTTAATTGGAGAAGATGTTTATATTAATATCATAAATAGTGCCAAAGATTATGTTTATATTATGACACCTTATTTAATTATTGATACGGATATGGTAAACGCTCTTTGCAGAGCCGCGAAAAGAGGAGTCGATGTTAGAATTTTGGTTCCAGGAATTCCTGATAAAAAAGTTGTTTATACTCAGACTACTTCTTTTTTCAAAGTGCTTTTTGATAGTGGAGTAAAAATTTATAAGTATTCAAAGGGATTTGTTCATTCTAAAGTATTTTTATCCGATGATGTAAGAGCTGTGGTAGGTACGATTAATATGGATTATCGAAGTTTATATCTTCATTTTGAAAATGGAATTTATATGGAAGAAGTAAGTGAAATTAAAGAAATCGTAAAAGACTTTGAAGAAACATTTAAAGATTGTAAAAAATTAAATAAAGAAGATGTAAAAGTAGGTTTCTTTAAATCTTTATGGCAGGCTATTTTAAGGTTATTTGCTCCATTATTTTAAATTATAAGTTTATTATTAGAAAAGTAAAATGTGTTTTGTTTGCTTTTCTTTTTTTATAAAAAATGCTAAAATGAGAAAGAGTGATATCTATGGAAAATGATAAAGAAAAAATTTTTGCTAAGGGTTTTTGTTTTAAAAAAGTATTTATATTTTTTGTAATAGGGTGTCTTTTTGGAACTTATTATGAGGAAATATTATGGTTTTTTAGGTATGGAGAATGGACGAATCGTCAAGGTTTAATCTATGGACCTTTTAGTCCTATTTATGGGCTAGGTGTTATCTTTTTTGTGGGGTTACTTGGAAAAGGAAATGAAAAAAGAAGTCTTTTTAAAACTTTTCTTTATAGTTTTTTGATTGGTGGTTTTGCCGAGTATCTCACTAGTTTTATTGCAGACCGGATATTTGGAGTTGAATTTTGGGATTACAGTAATTTGTTTTTAAATATTAATGGTAGAACTACGATTCCTTATATGATTGCATGGGGTGTTATGGGGACAGTTTTAATGAAAATCATTTATCCTTTTGTGAGTAAGTGGATTGAGTATATTCCTTATAAGGTAGGAAATGTTTTTTATTATCTTTGCTTTACTCTTATTATGCTAGATGTAATTGTTACTTATTCTGCCTTGGGAAGAATGACTTTAAGAAATCATGGAGTTGAGCCTTTTACTTTTGTGGGTAAAATATATGATAAATATTACACAGATGAATTTATGTATGATAAGTTTCCTATTATGAGGCCTAATGACGAGACGAAAGAAGAAGAAAAAGAACAAGATATTGAGTGGAATGGAAGTACACTGATTGGACATTCTTTTTTCGGAATTGATGGAAAAACTTATACAGGGTCAAAAGAAGCTTTTTTAGTAGGGTATGACAAAGGAATTCGAACCTTTGAAGTGGATTTTCAATTTACGAGTGATGAAAAAATCGTTTTAGCTCATAATTGGGATGGTAGTGCTCCTACAAAAGAAGAATTTTTAAATACTAAAATTATGGGTAAATATACTCCGTTATCTTTTTCTGATTTAGTTTTACTCATGGATGAATATCCAAATATCTTTATTATGACGGATTCTAAGTATACGGATGTAGCATTTGTTCAAAAAGAGTTTCAATATATGGTGAACGAATTGAAAGAATTAAATAAGGAGTATTTATGGGATCGTTTTATTATTCAAATTTATAATGAGAATATGTATGATGTGGTTACTTCTATTTATCCTTTTAAAAATATTATTTTTACATTGTATCAAAGATGGTATGGAAAAGATATGAAAGACTTAGATTCTATTTGCAAGTGGAGTAAAGAACATCATATAAAAGGAATTACGATGTGGAATACTTATTATAATGAAGAAATTCGAAATATGATAGATTCTTATGGATTAAATGTTTATCTTCATACCGAAAATGATATAGAAAAAGCAAAACAATTTTTGCAAAATGGAGTGGATGGAATTTATACAGATTTTATTAGTGAAAAGGATTTGGAAGATTAATTCTAATTAAAAAAATAAATAGGATCGTTTCTATTTATTTTTTTGTAATTTGTTTATTTCTGATTTTGTTAGTCCGGTAATGTTCATGATTTCTTTTAAATCATATTTTTGGGCTAACATTGATTTTGCAATTTTTAATTTTTCAGATATTTGACCTTGTTCTAAGGCTTCTTTTTTAGCAAGAGTAAGTCTTGTATTTACAAGCAATTCTCTATCTTCTTCTTCGGTAATTGTTCTTGTAAATGTTCCATCATTGTTTAAAATAAACATTTTTGTATCGAACTCCTTTACTAATTCATCTTGTTTTGATAATTCATTTAGTTCTTCTTTATTCGCACTTAACATGACTAAATGGATATAATTTTTCTTCCCTTTGATATTTTTATCATACCATTTTTCCTTGATGCTAGCAAGGTTTATTGTGATAATTTTAAACCTAGATACATATTGTTCTAAAGTTTCTTTTTCTAAAACTTCATAAACTTTTTTTGGCTTTTCTAATGTTTTTCTATCAAAATTAAAATCAATTTGAATAAATTCACTTGTAGTATCGTATTCATTTCCTCTCGTTATTTTTTGAGAATAATAAGAAGTAAAATAAGTGAAATTTCTAATTCTTGTTGCCTCATCAAAACAAGTGTTTACTTCCACATTTAAGTATTTATTGTCTTTTGTTTTTAGTAAAACATCTAAGACTTTTACTTTTTCATTTTTGTTACGAACAGGTAGTTCTGTTGGATAAAATTTTAAAACTTTAACAGGTTCATCTAAGACTTCGGAAAGAATGGCATCCATAAATCTCGTATCTTTAGAATTTACAAAAATTGTTTTAAAAATTCGATCTATTCGTGCGGTTAAATAAATATCTGAAGTATATTCTGTCGTATTTTCTGCAATCATAAAAAACCTCCCTTCCAGTAAAAGAAAATACGATTTTTATTATACGAGATGAAAAGAGTAAAACTTGTCGAACGGTGTCGACTTATATTAAATTGAATAAGTAAAATTCATTTTTATCTTTTTAATAATATTTATATAGAAGATTTTCGTCTTGTCTTTTTAAAAGAGTAATTCGTTTTCCTTTCACTTCAATAAATCCTTCTTCTTTTAAATATTTAAGTTCTCTTGACATTGCACATCGATCGACTCCTAAGTAATCGGCTAAATCGGTAAAATTATAAGGAAGATAAATGTATTTTGAACTGTGTTTTTTGGACATAATTTCAAAATATTCTAGAAGTTTATTTCTAATTGTTTTTTTCGTTAAAATGGAAATCCTTTCATTTTTTTCTTTTTCTTTCTCGGCTATAATAGAAAATAAGTTTTGAACAAATTCGTTATAATAATCTCTATTTAATAAATCACTTTGAAAAATGAGGTGGTAATCGATATAGGAAACCGTAGTGTCTTCTTTGGCAATTATTTCAAAATCTGTGTTTGTAAATGTAGATAAAACGGTTCCAAAAACTTCTTCTTCTTCTAATTCTTCTAGTATAATTCTTGAGCCGTTATCTTCATTTTTTATGATTTGAATATAGCCTTTTTCAATGTATGCGATCATGTTATCATTGCTACTAAGGCCCGTGATTAAGGCATTTTTTTTATAATTGTAGGTATGAGCCTCAAAAGATTTTAAAAGTTTTTCTCTTTGCTTGTCAGTCAAACTGTCAAATAATTTTTTCATATTGACACCTCTTTTTGTATAATTATAAAACATTTTTTAAAATGTTGCAATTGCAACAAATATATATTAAGAATCTATGCTATACTTTTAGTGTTGTGGGAGGAGTAAAAAGTTTATGAAAATCATTAAAAGAGATGGACATATGGTAGATTATTGTCCAGAAAAAATTGAAGCGGCTATTATGAAAGCCAATCAAGAAGTGGAGGAAGAGGATCAAGCAAGTAGCACTCAAATCCGAAATATTATCAAGTATATTGAAAAGCTTGGTAAAAAAAGAATGCTTGTAGAAGACATTCAAGATATTATTGAAGAAAAGTTAATGTCTATTGGGAAATATGCATTAGCTAAAAAATATATTACCTATCGTTATACAAGAGAATTAGTACGTAAAAGTAATACGACAGACCGTGCGATTAAAGAATTAATTGATGGTGAAAATGAGTATTGGAATACAGAAAACTCTAATAAAAGTGCTAAAATTATTACGACTCAAAGAGATTACATTGCAGGTATTACTAGTACCGATATTACAAGAAGATTTTTACTTCCAGAAGATATTGTAAGAGCGCATGATGAAGGGATTATTCATTTTCATGATGCCGATTACTTTGCTCAAAATGCTATGCATAATTGCGATTTAATTAATCTTGAAGATATGTTACAAAATGGAACAAGTATTAATGGAGTTATGATTGAAAAACCACATCGCTTTTTAACGGCTATGACTATTGCTACTCAAATTATCACGGCCGTCAATTCTAGTCAATATGGTGGAGTTACGATTACTTTAACTCATTTAGCACCTTTTGTTCGTGATAGCTATAATCGCTTTTTGGAAAAATATCAAGAAAGAAAATTAACAAAAGCTCAAGTTGAAAAATTTGCAAAAGAAGATTTGGCAAAAGAAATTACAGATGGAGTTCAAACTTTCCAATATCAAATTAATTCAATGACGACTACGAATGGTCAAGCACCTTTCTTAAGTGTTTGTATGTATTTAGGTGAAACGGAAGAATACAAAGAAGAACTTGCTATGATTATTGAAGAAGTATTAAAACAAAGAATTCAAGGTATGAAAAATGAATGTGGTGCGTATGTTACGCCTGCTTTCCCAAAACTTTTATATATTCTTGAAGAAGATAATATTCATGAAGATAGCAAATATTATTATTTAACTAAACTCGCAGCAGAATGTACGGCTAAGAGAATGGTTCCTGATTATATTTCAGAAAAAATTATGTTACAAAATAAAATTGATAAAAATGGAAATGGAAATTGTTATCCATGTATGGGATGTCGTTCTTTCTTAACTCCTTATGTAGATGAAAATGGAAAACCTAAATATTATGGACGTTTCAATCAAGGTGTTGTTACAATTAACTTAGTCGATGTGGCTTTATCTAGTGATAAAGATATGGATGAATTCTGGAAAATTATGGATGAAAGATTAGAGTTATGTCATCGTGCTTTACAAATTCGTCATAAACGTTTAAGTCAAGCTACTAGTGATGTAGCACCTATCTTATGGCAACATGGTGCTTTAGCAAGACTTAAAAAAGGAGAAAGTATTCATGAATTATTACATCATGGTTATTCAACGATTTCTCTTGGTTATGCAGGACTTTATGAGTGTGTAAAATATATGACGGGTAAGAGTCATACGGATCATGCAGAAGGAACTGAATTTGGTCTTCAAGTTATGAGAAAATTAAATGATGCATGTAAAATGTGGAAAGAAGCCGAAGACATCGATTACAGTGTTTATGGTACTCCAATTGAATCAACGACTTATAAATTTGCAAAAGCTTTAAGAGAACGTTTTGGTAAAATTAAAGGAATTACAGATCGTGATTATATTACAAATTCATATCATGTTCCCGTTTTTGAAGAAATTGATGCTTTTGAAAAATTAAAATTAGAAAGCGAATTCCAAAAATTAAGTCCAGGTGGTGCGATTTCTTATGTTGAAACGGCAAATTTAACTGGCAACTTAGATATTGTTTTAGAATTGATTAAGTTTATTTATGATAATATTATGTATGCCGAATTAAATACGAAATCAGATTATTGTCATGAATGTGGGTATACTGGAGAAATTTTAATTGATGATAATTTAGAGTGGTATTGCCCTAACTGTGGAAACCGTGATCATGATAAACTTCATGTTGCGCGTCGTACTTGTGGTTATATTGGTTCTAATTTCTGGAACAAAGGTCGAACTCAAGAAATTAAAGAACGTGTTGTTCACGTAGATAATAAAGATGCTCAAGAGGCTTAGTTATGAGATATTATAAAATTCGCAAGTTAGATGTTGCGAATGGACAGGGGCTAAGAGTATCGATATTTATGCAAGGGTGTTCTTTCCATTGTAAAAATTGTTTTAATCCTGAAACGCATGATTTTGAAGGCGGAAAAGAGTTTACGGATGATACGATAAAGACTGTGCTTGATTTATGTGATAGAGATCATATTGCCGGCTTGTCTATTCTTGGTGGAGAGCCGATGCATCCTAAAAATATAGAAGGAACAACAAAACTTGCAAAAGAATTTAAAAAAAGATTTCCTAATAAAACCATTTGGGTTTGGACTGGATTTTTGATGGATCGTGATTTGATGGATAAAGAAGTTTTAAAATATATTGATGTTTTAGTAGATGGTCAATATGTGGATGAATTAAGACATCCAAATTTAAAATGGAAAGGTTCATCGAATCAAAGAGTCATTGATGTTCAAGCATCTTTAAAACAAAATAAAATTGTTTTATATGAAAAAGAAGAGGTAGCCGTTTAGGTACCTTTTTTCTTACTTGTTTTTTTGAAACGAGCATGTTAGAATAATTTGCATAACGCGTATTATTATGTTTAGATTATAGTATGCGTTTCGCTTAATGTTAAGAAATTAAGTACGCAAAATGAGAAAATACAATTAGGTGATCTATATGTTAAATAAGATACTTAAAACGATGCGGAAAAAAGCAAATTTAAGTCAAAAAGAGCTTGCCAAACGTTGTAATATTGCAAACACTACATTAAGTGGTTATGAAAGTAACTATCGAGAACCTACTTTTTATTTAATTGAAAAAATTGCAAATGAATGTGGTTTTGATGTTTTATTTCAAGATCGAAAAACAAAGGAAATTTTGACTTCTAAAAATATTGAAAGAAAAGAATTAGAGTAAATTTTTACTATTTTTTAGTAGCTTGTAACAGGCTACTAATTTTTTCTTAAAAAAGTTTAGATATTTCTTTTCACTCTTTCAAATTCTTGATATAATATTTTTGAGGATGATTTACATGATAGATATGACGGGATTAAATGAATTACAAAAAAAGGCTGTGTGCCATAAAGAGGGACCTTGTTTAGTAATTGCAGGAGCAGGTTCTGGAAAAACGAAAGTTTTAACAACTCGTATTGCTAATTTAATTGAAGAGGGAGTATTACCTTATCATATTCTTGCAATTACTTTTACTAATAAAGCGGCTAAGGAAATGAAAGAACGTATTGCTAAAATGACAGATGCTAGGGATGCTTTTATTGGAACCTTTCATTCTTTTGGTTTAAGGATTATACGTGAAAATGTTTTGAAACTTGGCATGAACCGAAATTTTACGATTTTAGATACTGATGATGTAAATAGTCTTATAAAAAAGATAATGAAAGAAAAAGGTTTTGATCCAAAAGAAGTCGCGCCTTCTTATATTCGTAATCGGATTAGTTTTATTAAAAATGAAATGCTTACGGATGAAGAGGCCGAGAAATATTTACAAAGTGATATGGAACAAATTGCGTTTTCTGTTTATAAAGAATACAATCAAAAATTAAAGAAAAATAATTCTGTAGATTTTGATGATTTACTTCGATTACCTGTTCTTTTATTTCGACAAAATCCAGAAGTTTTAGAACATTATCAAGATAAGTATCAATACATTTTAATAGATGAGTATCAAGATACCAATGAAGTTCAATATAAATTGGTCAAAATGCTTGCCAAAAAACATAAAAATATTTTTGTGGTAGGAGATCCAGATCAATCTATTTATCAATTTCGAGGTGCAAATTATAAAAATATTTTAAATTTTGAAAAGGATTATTCAAATACAGAAGTGATTTCTTTAGAAGATAATTATCGTAGTACCAAAATGATTTTGGATGCGGCAAATTCTGTCATTCGTCATAATAAAGAAAGAAAAGAAAAGAATTTGAGAAGTCATCATGGGGATGGGGTAAAAACCAAATATATGAGAGCCTATGATGAAAAAGATGAAATTCAAATGGTTTTGAAAGAAATTCAAAAGTTATTAAATGATGGTTATCATAAAAAAGATATTGCCGTTTTTTATCGGACTAATGCTCAAGCACGTGTTGTAGAAGAACAATTTTTGAAATCGAATATTCCTTATCGTGTTGTTGGATCTTTCTATTTCTATTCCAGAAAAGAAATTAAAGATTTAATTAGTTATTTAAGACTCATTCAAAATAAAGATGATGATATTTCTTTACGAAGAGTCATTAACACGCCAAAAAGAGGAATTGGTACTAGTTCTATTGAAAAATTAGAAAGGCTTGCAGACGTAGAGGGTGTGAGTATGTTTGATGCGATTTCTAGTGGGAAAGAACTTCAATTTAAAAATTTAATTTTAGAACTTCAAAAAGATAAAGAATCGATGTCTTTAACCGAACTTGTGGACTGTGTTTTAGAAAAATCTGGATTAAAAAGTGAATTGGAATTAGATGAGTCTTTGGAAAGTGAACTTCGACTTGATAACTTAATGGAATTTAAAAGTATCACGGCAACTTATGAAGAAAATACAGGGTCTGTAGATTTAGGAGATTTTTTAGAAGAAATTAGTTTAGTTGCCGACATTTCTGAACACAAAGAAGAAGGGGATGTGGTGACTCTTATGACCCTTCATAGTGCTAAAGGTCTTGAATTTCCTGTTGTGTTTTTAGTAGGAATGGAAGAAGGACTATTTCCTCATCAAAATAGTTTTAATGAAGAAGATGGAATTGAAGAAGAAAGAAGACTTTGTTATGTGGGTATTACAAGAGCGAAAGAAAAATTGTTTTTATCGAGTGCTCGTTCAAGGATGATGTATGGAAAAACAAATAATAATACCGAAAGTCGTTTTATTAAAGAAATAGATGAAGATTTATTAGAAACCGAAAAGAAAAGTGTTTTTGAAAGTGAAAAAATAGATAAAGATAATATGTATACGGATGAAGATGTCTCTTATAAAGAAGGAGATATTGTTATGCATACGATTTATGGGAAAGGAGTGGTTATCCACGTTGACAACTCGATTGTGACGGTTGCATTTCAAAAACAATATGGAATACGAAAACTGATGAAAAATCATAAAAGTTTAAAGAAAGTAGGTTAATAATAATGAGTGATTTTATTCTAAGGTTAGAAGAAAAGTTGAAAGAAAAGGGGTCTTCTTTACAAATTCGTTCTTTGAATGGAGAACTTTCTGGGGAGTGGCTTAAGAAAGATTTTGATATGAGAAAATGGGACGGACATGCGAGTGTACCGAATGATTTATTAAAACCATATCCTTATCTTACGCGTATTATGGAAGATTATAATTCAGATATTGATATTGAAAGACAAGCTTTTACCAATATTTATTGGGTTAGTATTAAGTCTTTTTCTCATCCAGTGCTTGTGACTCAGAAATATTCTTTGAAAGAGGCTTTAGATACTTTAGAACAAGTGGTCGAAACAGAGTATATGAATACGTTAGGTCATTTTGAGGAGACTTTATTTCAATTAGGAGATGAAAGACAAGGACTTCTGATTTTAGGAGAAAATTATTCTTATCAAGCTTTTGTAGTGGAAGACGAGACCAAAAAACGTCAAATAAATGGTGGAAATGTGCCTACTTTGTTAAGTGGAAAACCTTCGATTCGAGAGTTGTTATATTATAAAAAAAATTTACTTCTTCATTATTTAAAGGAAGAAGAGCTTTACGAATCAAGGATTGAAGTGGATGATTTATTATTTAATAGTCATAAATCTACTTTAAATGATACGTTAATGGATTTAGATTTAATGATTTTGGAACATGAAAAAAGAAAGTAGAAGATGAAAATGAAAAAAACTTTAGTTGTTATGGCGGCCGGCATGGGTTCTAGGTTTGGGGGATTAAAACAAATTACTCCCGTAGATGAAGATGGCAATTTTATTATTGATTATTCGATTTATGATGCGAGAAGAAGTGGGTTTGAAAAAGTTGTTTTTGTGATTAAGGAAGAAAATTTAGATGATTTTCAAAATACGATTGGAAAACGCTTACAAGACAAGATTGAAGTTTGTTATGCTTTTCAAGAGTTAGAAGATATTCCGATTTCTAAGACATTTCCTACTCGTAGTAAACCTTGGGGAACCGTGCAAGCTATTTTGTGTGCAAGACCTTTTGTGGATGGACCTTTTGCCGTGGTGAATGCCGATGATTTTTATGGTTATCAAGCGTTTCAGACGGCATCTATCTTCTTAGATTCTTTAAGCGAGCCTTACACTTATGCAAGTATAACTTATCCTTATGGAGTGACTAGTTCTAAAGAAGGGGCAGTAAAAAGAGGAGTTTTAAAGTTAGAAGGCGAATTTATAAAAGAAATTATTGAATGCAGTATCGATGAAATTAACGGTGAGATTCTTGCAACTCCTTTAGATGGAAGTGATGCTTTTGTAATAGAAGAAGATACTCCTGTTTCGATGAATTTATTTGCGTTTCAAAATGATTTTTTTGATTTATTAAATGATTATTGGATTCAATTTTTTAAAAATGATCCAGAATATTTATTAAGCCATGAGGCTTTGTTACCTGATTGTTTGAAAGAAAATTTAGAAAAAGGAAAAATTAAAATTGTGAATTGTCCTAGTCATAGTAAATGGATTGGCATGACTTATAAAAGTGACTTGGATATGGTAAAAAGTGAGTTAGAAGAGTTCAAAAAAGAAAAGATTTATCAAAAACATTTATGGGAATAACTAAAAGAAAGGATGATTTTTAATGGAAGATGTGAAAAAGAGAATCGATGAATTAGTACATATTTTAGAGGATGCGAATTATCGTTATTATGTTTTAGCAGAGCCTTCCATTACGGACCAAGAATTTGATAAATATTTAAGAGAGTTAGAAGTTTTAGAGGAAAAATATCCAGATTTGGCTCCTAAAAATTCTCCTACTAAACGAGTTGGAGGAATGGTCATTGATAAGTTTAAAAAAGTAAAACATACGATTCCGATGCTTTCTTTACCTGATGTGTTTTCGGAAGAAGAAATAATTCTTTTTGATGAAAGAATTCGAAAAAGTGGTTTTGTTCCAGAGTATGTATGTGAACTTAAGATTGATGGAGTATCGGTTTCTCTTCATTATGAAAACGGGGAATTTATTTCGGGCGCTACAAGAGGAGATGGAACGACGGGAGAAGATATTACGCATAATGTTCAAACGATTAAGACGGTTCCTTTTCGTTTAAAAAAGAAAGAGACGATTGAGGTACGTGGGGAAATTTATATGCCTAAGGAAATGCTTGTAAAACTCAATTTGGAACGTGAAAAATTAGATCAACCTTTACTTCAAAATTGTCGAAATGCAACGGCTGGATCGATTCGGCAACTGGATTCTTCTGTCGCGGCAAAGAGAAACTTAAATACTTGGATTTATCATTTACCTAATCCTTTAGATTATGGACTCAAAACACACTATGAGGCTTTGGAATTTATGAAATCTTTAGGGTTTAAAGTAAATCCTTGTAATCGTCTTGTGAAAGATATTCATGGAATTTTAGATTTTATTCATGAGTATCATGAAAAAAGAAATACTCTTTCTTATGATATTGATGGAGTCGTTATTAAGGTGAATGATTTAGCCATGCAACAATCTTTAGGTTTTACTTCAAAGTATCCTAGATGGGCGATCGCATATAAGTTCCCGGCAGAAGAAGTTTTAACCAAATTAAATGATATTATTTTTACGGTAGGAAGAACAGGAAGAATTACCCCAAATGCCGTTTTAGATCCTGTGATTGTGATGGGGTCTACGGTGAAAAGAGCTACGTTACATAATGAGGATTATATTTTAGAAAAAGGATTAAAAATTGGAGACACTGTTTCGATTCGAAAAGCAGGAGATGTGATTCCTGAAGTGGTAGAAAGTAAAATAGAACGAAGAACAGGAAATGAAAAAGATTTTGTAATGATTTCTAATTGTCCTATATGTGGTACGCCTTTACAAAAGAAAAAGGATCAAGTGGATCATTATTGTATGAATCCAAATTGTCCTGCAAGACATATTGAAGGACTTGTTCACTTTGTTTCTCGTCATGCGATGAATATTGATGGCTTTGGCGAAAAAATTATGGAAGATTTCTTTAATTTAGGTTTTATTCGTTCCATTCCTGATATTTATCAAATGGAACAACATAAGGAAGATTTGATTGAACTAGAAGGTTATGGACATAAAAGTGTGGATAACTTGTTGAATGCGATTGAAGAAAGTAAGAAAAATAGTTTAGAGAGACTTCTTTTTGGTCTTGGCATCGGTGGAATTGGAGATAAAACGGCTTTGATGCTTGCAAGAAACTATAAGACAATGGATGCTTTGGCATCTAAAACGAAAGAAGAACTTATGGAAGTTCGCGATATTGGTCCTGTTTTAGCAGAAAATATTGCCAATTATTTTTCGGATGTGGATAACCAAGAACTTATTCACCATTTAAAAGAACTTGGACTCAATATGAAATTTTTAGGAGAAGAATTAAAGTCCAGTGATGATTTTAGTGGAAAGCGTTTTGTCGTTACAGGTACGATTTCTTTTATGGGTCGTGATGAAATTGAACATCTTATTGAGTCTTATGGTGGAAAACCTAGTAGTAGTGTTTCTTCTAAAACGGATGTTGTGATAGTGGGAGAAAATCCTGGATCTAAAGAAACAAAGGCAAGAGAATTAGGAATTCCTATATGGGATGAAGAAAAACTTTATACAGTTTTAAAAGAGTTAGGAGAGTTGTAAAATCTCTTCTTTTTTTGCTTTACCCTCGAAAAATCGCCAAAATTAGTAGTTTTTACCCTCGAAAAATCGCCAAATTGTTCAAAAATGTTAGAAAATATAGGCTTTTTTAAGGAAATTTGGTTTACTAAAAAAAATAATTTTTTTCTATAAATACTTTTATTCTTTTTTCTCTTCATCTATGATACTTTTTGGGTATGGTTTTCGTGAATCT
Source organism: uncultured Bacilli bacterium (assembly GCA_947626215.1). GTDB lineage: Bacteria > Bacillota_I > Bacilli_A > RF39 > UBA660 > Ventrenecus. Next base: position 1,020 of record CANQRJ010000021.1, on the reverse strand, counting down.
GTTCGATATAGTAAATAGTCAATACTTGTGTTATAGTAATTGGCTAATTTTTTTAAAATGTCTGTTGGTATGTCATTTGTTTCAGTTTCATATTGAGAATATCCTGTTTGAGACATATTTAAAATTTTAGTTATATCTTTTTGATATAAATCTTTATCTTCTCTTAATTCTCTTAATCTATTCATTTGTTAATCACCTATGGTTAGTATAAGATAACTCAAAATGTGATATTGTTTTTTATCACAAAATGAGATATAAGGGTGTGGGAAAATATGGAATTAAAGGCGTTTAAAGAAAAAAAATAGGAATTATAATATTTACTATAACTTGTATATTGTTAATAAGTGGAGTACTACTTTATAGAACATTTGCTATTTTTGAAACAAATGATGAATTTAATGTGATAAATGGTAGTGTTGAGGATATGGGAGATGCGACAAAAGAGCTTGGTCCATTTTATTCTATACAATATAATTATGGATCAAAAACATTAATAAAAATAAGCAGTCATTTTGCAAATCGTTCATTTTTTCCAAATTCTCGAGTTCCTTGGTTTGTAAGAGGTGGTAGTTTAGTGGATGGTAGCGATTCAAATATTAGTACATTTTCTACTGCAAACGGTGGTATGAGAGATGATGTCAATTTTCGTGTTGTCTTGATGCCTTAACAGTATATAACTCATATTAAAAACATTTGTTAATTTAAGGTTATAACTTTTTTTAAGATTTCTTAACTTTGGAAATACAAACTATAGATAAAAAAAACTTTACTTTAGAAACATAATGGGGATATTCATTTTGTGATAAGTGATGGAAATCATTTAAAAAAAGGGCGTTCGATTAAAACATTAGTTAAAGATGAATGAAATTTATGGAGTTCAGAACCAATCGATGATGCTAGAGAATGTGCATGCTGAATTAAAGACAATTAAGATTTTTAATGAAAGGTCACTCTTTTTTTACAAAAATTTTCCTTGAAAAAAATAAATAGTCAATGGGTTTTAAGAAAATAAAGACCATT
>CANQRJ010000020.1 GCA_947626215.1 uncultured Bacilli bacterium | reverse complement strand
AAAGGCCCTTTTTTGGAACTTTCTTGTTTATTTTTATTCCTTGCTTTAAAACTGGAATTTAACTTTTCACTTCACGTAATTTCTAATTTTGCATAAACTATCTATAAGGAAGGAGAGATTTTATGTTTCCACAAGTAGCAAGAAGTGGTCTTACATTTACAAAAGTTTTGACCGGAATCAATAAAACTCTTACTGTAGCGAACCAAATTATCCCTATTTACGTACAGGCAAAACCAATGATTAAAAATATGAAAGGAGCATTTGAAGTTGCAAAAGGATTCATGAGTTCCCCAAAAAATGCGACCACACAAACTAAAAATGCAGTAAGCCCTACAGTAAACAATAAGACCCAAAAGAATACGACGGCCATAAAAACAAACAATAAAAATTCTCCGGTATTCTTCCTATCATAAATTTGCTTTTTTAAAAATTTATTGTTACAATAAATTTGAAGAAAGGAACTATATTATGAAAGGAATTATATTAGCAGGCGGAAGTGGTACAAGAATGTATCCTATTACAAAGGGAATTAGTAAACAACTCATCCCCATCTATGATAAACCAATGATTTATTACCCTATTTCCCTTTTAATGCTTGCCAAAATTCAAGATATTTTAATCATTACCACCAAAGAAGATCAAGAAAATTTTAAAAGACTACTAGGGGACGGATCAAGTTTTGGAGTGAATTTTACTTATAAAATTCAAGAAAAACCCAATGGACTTGCCGAAGCATTTTTAATTGGAGAAGAGTTTATCAAAAATGATCCTTGTGCGATGGTACTTGGAGATAATATTTTTTATGGAAATAATTTTGTAAGTTTACTTCAAAATGCTCGTTATCGTGCCGTAAAAGGTATTTCAACTATTTTTGGTATTGAAGTTCCTGATCCAAATCGTTTTGGAATCATGGAAATAAATTCCCTTAAACAAGTTGTAAGTGTAGAAGAAAAACCAGTGAAACCCAAATCAAATTTTGCCATTACAGGACTTTATTTCTACCCAAATGATGTGGTAGAAAAAGCCAAATTAATAAAACCATCAAAAAGAAACGAATTAGAAATCACTTCTTTAAATGAAATTTATTTAAAAGAAAAAAGACTTTATGCTGAAATATTAGGTGGCGGATTTACTTGGTTTGATACAGGAACATTTGAAAGCAACCTAAAAGCAAGTCAAATGATTGCCGCGATTGAAGAAAATAGAGGAATAAAAATAGCTTGTTTAGAACAAATTGGCTATGATAATGGTTGGATTTCTAAAGAAAATCTCGAAAAAAGTGCTAATCAAATGAGTAAAAATTCCTATGGTCTTTATTTAAAACGAACTTTAGAAAAAAAGAAAGATTAGAAATGAGTGTTTTTCTAATCTTTTTTATGTAAGATGTTTTTCTTTTTCTCGAACATACTTTTTTAATTTTTTTAGTAATGAAGAAAGTTCTTTTTGTTCTGAATTTGTATCAGGAATTTTCTTTAAAATATCTTCATACTGTTGAATTAAATAAGAATAATAATCCTTATCATGTTCATGATATAATCCAAACAAAATTTCTTCTTGAGATAAGGAATCTTCACCTTTTTCATATTTCATTAAAATATAATAATGTTTTTTTTCATATACTTTTTTTTCTTCTTTTAAAGCATAACCTAAATTTTTCATGAAAACTCTTAAATGAGCCCAGTCATTATTCGCTTGCAAAACTATTTTTGAAATACTTTTTAATTTTTCTTTAGAAGACAAAATATGTTCAATGTTAAGTGCTCCCATGCCAGCAATAAGGATGGTATTGTAATCTTTCGTACAAATACTTTCTAACCCATCGGATAACTGAGTTTCAATTTGTTTTTCCAAATGCGCATTTTGAATATTTTTTTGAGCTCTTTTTAAAGCACCTTCATGGATATCTGTTGCAAGGATTTTTTGAGCTCCTCTTAAAGACATTTCAATCGGAATATAAGCATGATCTGTTCCAATATCAATCAATTTGTCATCCACAGATAAAAATTCACATAAAGCTTGTAATCTTTTACTTTTCATTAATCAACCATAAAATCTTTTAATTTTTTTGCACGAGATGGATGACGAAGTTTTCTTAAAGCTTTCGCCTCAATTTGACGAATTCGCTCACGAGTAACATTAAATCTTTTTCCAACTTCTTCCAAAGTATGGCTTGTCCCATCAATAAGACCAAATCGAAGTTCTAACACTTCTTGTTCTCTTTCTTGTAAAGTTTCCAAAACGGCTTTAATTTCTTCCTTTAAAATTTCATTGGTTGCATATTCTTCTGGAGTCATCATATTAATATCTTTTACAAAATCTCCTAAATGGGAATCATCTTCTTCACCAATTGGAGTCTCTAAAGAAACAGGATCTTGACTAATTTTAATCACATCACGAACTTTATCTACTGAAATACCCATTTTTTTAGCAATTTCTTCTTCACTTGGCTCACGATTTAATTCCAAAGTAAGTTGTCTTTGAATTCTGGCCATTTTATTAATCGTTTCGACCATATGAACAGGAACACGGATTGTTCTTGCTTGATCGGCTAAAGCACGAGTAATCGCTTGACGAATCCACCAAGTTGCATAAGTAGAAAATTTATACCCTTTATCATAATCGAATTTATCAACGGCTTTCATTAAACCAATATTACCTTCTTGAATTAAATCTAAAAATAATAAACCTCTTCCTACATAACGTTTTGCAATAGAAACCACTAAACGAAGATTAGATTCGGCTAATTTATTTTTAGCATCTTCATCCCCATTTGCCACACGAACAGAAAGTTCCATTTCTTCCTCGGCATTTAATAAAGAAATACGTCCAATTTCCTTTAAATACATTCGAACAGGATCATTAATATTAATATCTTTTGTAATCTCGGCATCATCTAAAATAATTGGTTCTTCTAAAGTAGGCGCGCCATTGCCACTTTCTTCATCATCTTCTCCGACTACTTCAATATCATTGGCCATTAAATCATTATATAATTCATCTAAAGAATCATTATCAACTTCTAATCCTTTTAATGAAGTAGCAAGTTCTTCATATGTAATCTTACCGGTTTCTTTTCCCTTTTGAATCAATTCATTTTTACGTTCTTCAAAAGATTTAATTTCTTTAACCTTTACTGGTTTCTTTTCTACAGGTGGAGTTTCTAATAGTTCAATTCCTGCATCTGTAATTTCTTCTTGGAATTTTGTAATATCATCCTTTTTCACACGACATTCTTTTGCAACTTCGACAACCTCGCTAATAAGGAGATATCCTTCAAGATGTCCTTTTTCAATTAATTCATTTTTTTTCATTTCAAATTTAGTCATTTTTTACACTTCTTTCTTTTCTTATTTCTTGAATCTTTTTCGTGAATTCAATCACTTCTGATGCGATATTTTCTTTTTCTAACATATCAATCGTATCTTTCATTTTCTTTTTCAACACGCTTATTTTATCGAGCCAAGTATCTTCTTTAATATTATTCATATACTCTTCCATACTAGTATCGGCAAGTTCTTCTTCTTTTATACTACTTACGATTTCATAGATCTTATCTTTTAAAGGAGAAGTCTCTGCATAGCTTAAGAAATCGGCAAGACAAATTTGTTTGTTTTTTTCATAATAATATTCAATTTCACTTGCTACCCCACGATAAGTTTCTTCTTTAAAATAGCCTAATTTATTTTGAAACATTTTAATATATTTCACGTCATTCATCATATAATAAAGAATCGACTTTGCGCTTAATTCATAACGATTCGGTGGTTTTTTAGGGGGACGTCGTTCTTCAATCTCTTTTGGAAGGATACTTGTTTGATGATCTAATTCATTTTTTAAAACATCATAAGATAAATCATACTCCGTGGATAGTTTACGAATTGTAATATCTTTAGTAATTGCATCGGCATTCGATAAACTTTTCAAAACATTTTTTACATACTCGGCTAACTCATTCGTATCTTGTAAATTTTTATTTTGTTTTAAATATTGTAACTTATATTCCAAAAAAGAGATAGGATGTTTAATATTTTCCCTCATCGCATCGACTCCATTTTTTAAAATATACTCATCTGGGTCTTTCTCGTGATGAAGTCTTACGACTTGTACATCAAATCCGGCATTTTCTAATAACTCTCCATTTTTTAAAGTAGCTAAGGCACCTGCATCGTCATTATCAAACATAAGAAGAACACTTGCTCTTAGTTTTTGTAAAAGCTCTATTTGTTCCTTCGTAAGAGCCGTTCCCATTGTAGCCACTGTATGATAAATGCCACTTACATACATTCGAATCGCATCCATATTGCCTTCTACCAAAATAATTTGCTTTTCTTTCCGGGCCGCATCCTTCGCACGATGATAATTAAACAAAATAGAACCTTTTTTAAAAAGAACGGTTTCTTTACTGTTTAAATACTTTGGCCCTTTTTCCTCACCATAAATACGACCTGTAAAACCAATCACTTTTCCTTCGGCATTATGAATTGGAAATAAAATTCGATTAACAAAAACATCTTTAAAATTTAATTTTTCATCTTCTTTAATAAGGCCTAAATCTAAAAGATCTTTTTCTGAAACTTTTTTCTTTCGAAAAAACTCTAACATTGCATTGTGATCTAGAGATAAACCAATAGAAAACTCTTTACTCATGGATTCATTTATCCCACGTTCTTTTAAATATTCTTTCGCTTTTTTTCCTTTTTCAGTATGAATATTATTTTCAAAATAAATACAAGCCAAATTCATGATTTCATATTCTTTCTCATATTTTTGAATCGTTTGGTAAGTACTTCCCACTGAAACATGGATTCCAACACGGTCTCCTACTTTTCCAATCGCCTCCATATAAGAAATATTTTCTATTTCACTAATAAACTTAAAAACATTCCCGGCCATTCCACAAGAAAAACATTTAAACATTTGCTTTTCTTTCGAAACACTCATACTTGGTGAGTGATCTTGATGGAAAGGACAAACCCCAAAATAATTTTTCCCCCTTTGTGTGAGAGGAACATATTCTCGAATAATTTCTACGATGTCGGCATTTGCACGAATTTCATTGACCATTTCTTCGCTTATTCTTGCCATAAAAAATTCCTCCTAATTATATATATACCAGGCGAACCCCTCATTTCCTTTTTTTTAACATGAAAAAATTGCCAAAATCGACAATTTTTTCAAAACTTTACACGTATTTTACACTTTATATTTTTGATTTTCTTTTCAAAATAAGATAAATGCTTGTCATAAATAGAAGAAAAAAAATTCCTACCACAAGAGAAGTAACTTTCGTATTTGGAATATAATAAGTTTCTAAAAAAGAAGGTTCTTCCAAGTTTTGTTGTTCTTTATTTTCTTCCAGACTTTGTGGTTCTTCTTTTTGCATTTGAAAACAAAAAACAAGATCTTCATCCGGCATTTGAAATGTTTGATTTTGGATTTCAATTTCTTTTCCGGAAATTGTAAAAATCTTTAAATGAGATAACTGGTACCCTTCGGCGAGTTGATACCCAAAAGAAATCCATTCTCCTTCCAAAGCCGTATTTGGAATTGAAAAAGAAACTCCATCCTCTTTTGGAACAAAAAGATAATGACTTTTATTTTCTTCTTTTTTTCCTTTAATCCATACTACGACGTCCTCGTTTGGCATTTGAAATGAGAAAGAATCCATTGGAATCTCTTCCCCACTCATCGTCATTGCTTTTACATCTTCTAATTCATAAGAAGTATCTAACTTGACATCCAAAGAAACTTTTTCATCTAAAAGATAATCTGTTTTTTCTAAATTTACTTCAATTCCGTTTTCTTTTAACACAAGAACATGATGGCTTGTTTTTTCTTTTTCCTCTATTTGAAAATGGACAAACACCGGTTTTTCTTTTGGTTTAGCGACCTCAATAAGATGAATTTGATCTTGTTTATAAAACCGTACGTCTTCTAAAAAATAAGGAGATTTCACTTCATAGGTATAATAGCCTGGCTTAGACGCCTTAAAAGTAAAAGTATGATTTTTTTGTTCTAAAGTGGCATCCGAACGCACGCCTTCTATGGAATACGTATCAAATAACATTGGAACAAAAGAGACATTCATTTCTGTATCCGTAACCCCTTCATAAGAATATTCTAAAGGACTCCAATACGTTTTTAATTTTTCATCCAATTCCTCACCTAAAGTATAATTATACCCAAAACTGTAACGAATCGCATCTCCTGTTTTTTCTTTCCAAAGATTCCAAATTAAAACTTGAAAATTCACTAAATCCCAACTATCTATTTCTTTAAAAGAACGATGATCTAAATAAACCATAATATAATTTTTAATTTTTTCTAGTTCTTCATAAGTTAAAACGGTATCTTCTTCTGGTTCTATTAAAAATTCATCAACATTTTGACAATAATTTAATTGAAAAATAGGCTCATGAGTATCAAGATTTTCAAAAAGTAAAATCTCTCTTTTCACGTTATCCGAACAAAAATAATAATAACCGGTTCGATGCCTTTCTACATCAAGTCTTGCATTTACATTTAAAGTAAATGAAAAGAATGTAAGCATAAAAATACAAAATAATAATTTTTTCATTGTTTCTCCTTTTTAAGGAGTGGTCTTTTAAGCAAGTCTTACTATAACGAAAAAACTATGATTTGTAAAGCGTTTCTTTTGTCGAAAAATGTCGAATCAAAAGAACACTCCCGACGGCATATAACAAATTAACAATTCCAAACGCTAAAAAAGCACCTTCCAGCCATCCTAAAAAATGAATGAAAAGAAAACTAAGACATCCAACTCCAACAGAATAGATCACTTGGCCTTTTTTAGAAACCGGTGAAACTTCATTTTGTGGTAAAAAGAAAATACTTAAAAAAAAGATTGAAGGATTAAAGAAATCTTTTAGAAAGAAAGAAGAAGGCGTGGATAAAAAGAAAAGAAAAAACAAAATAGCATAAGATGAAAGTGCATAAATAGGCATTTCTTTTTTATAATAATAGTCCGTACTTAAATAAAAATAACATAAAATAAGGAGAAAAATACTAGTAGTTCCAAAACCTCCTAATCCTCTTCCAAAAAAAACATCCAGTGTACCATATAAATAAGAATTATAACTTTCGATAACATTACAAAGAGGAATATTCATCAAAAACATTCCCAAAATAAGAAAAATTTTATAAAGATTCATTGTAGATATTTTAGGTAGAAAAAGAGAACTTAAGAATAATATCAAAAAATAGAAAAGAGAACAAACAACAAAAAGCCCTATGGGTGTGCTTGGCGGAACTAAAAGTGCAAGACACATTCCTCTTAATAACACCCGAAAATCCTTCTTTTCTTTTCTTAAAAAAGCATAACCAAAAGATTCTACAATCCCTATGAAGAAAAAAAGAAAAAAGGGATAAATACTAGAAATTTGAACTTCTTTGTTAAAAAAATAAACAAGCCCATTTTTATAAATTCCATAAGAGAAAAAAAGAAGAAAAAAGAAAACTAAAACAGAATAAAACTTTTTTGAATTTCTTGGATAAGTTAAATATTTTTTCTTCATTTTTACCTTCCTTTCGTATAATTTTCAATAAAAAGATGTGAAGGACACACATAAGTACAAAGTCCACAAGAAATACACTTTTCACTTTTATATTTTCCTTTTGTTTGAACACTTCGATAAGGATTACAATTCATGGGACAAACTTCATTACATTTTCCACAAGAAATACATGGACTTTCTTTCCATTTATTTTTTTTCATTGCATAGATGACTCTTATCGAAGAATCAATAATCAAATTTTCATCACAAATACTACCCATTAATAGACCGTTTGTAATCAAATCGTATTCTGAGACTAAAAATTTGACTTCCCCTAAAATATCTTTGATAGGCGTTCCAACTTTAACTTTGAAAACCTGTGGATTAGAAATCGCATCTCCCGTAAAAGTAACATATAAAAAATCAATTTTTCGAAGTTTAAAAATTTCATAATAAGAACGAATCAGTTCATCTGGTGAAAAAATCATTTGATTTTCTTTCAAATTTAAAAATGATTTTAAAAATTCACTTTTTCCTAATAAATAATAATCTTTTAAAATGGTCGTGGTAATATTCGGATATATATTTAAAATTTCTTCTAAAGATTCAATACTATCACGGTCCGTTTCTTTTAACACAATTTGAATGGATGGAATTTTATAAGTCGTCGCGATGGCATCTAACATTAAAATAATTTCTCTTCCATAAAATTTTAACAAAAAAGAAGTGTTGGCAACATAAGGTTCGTCTTCTATCGTATTTAAAATAAGAGATTCACTAGACTTTAAAGAGGCTTGACTCTTCCCAAAAAAATCTTTTATTTTTTTCTTAATATCTGTTGTAATCATCATCGTCGTATTTTCTACTCCACGATAGTAATCATTTTCTTGGAAATCATTTTTAATTTGTAAATACGTTTCCACTTCTCCAAAACCATTTTCTCTTTTTACAATTTTTTCAATAAATCCACTAATGGGGCTAAAATATGGATTTTCACCATTTGTAAATAAAGAATCACCCTTGTAGACTTTTCTTTTCGTGATAAGAAGATCATCTGTTTCATGAATCGGCAAATAAATGACACTTGGAGACATAACTTCCGTGACATGACTTGAAACTTTAATACTTGGATCTTTTGCAATCGTTATGTACTTCCTCATAGGCCACCTCTAACAAAAATATTGTATCAAAAAAAAGAGAAAAAAGCACTCTCTTTATAAATATTTTTGATAATCTTTAAATTCAGAATTCGTTTTTAAATCGGTATCCTCTAAAGATTCAAATAATTTCTTTTGTTCTCTTGTAAGTTTGGTAGGAATCATGACATCCACCACCACATACTCGTCTCCTTTACGAGAAGAATTAGGAACTTTAAGTCCTTTTCCTTTTAATTTATATTTGGTTCCACTTTGACAACCTGCTTTAATTTCCATCATTACATTTCCATAAATAGTTGGAACTTCTTTTTTACAACCTAAAACGGCATCCGTTATTGTAATAGGAACATGGACTGTAACATCTTCTCCATCTCTTTCATAAAATGGACTTTTTGCCACATGAATTTCGAAATAGATGTCTCCATTGGACCCACCATTGACACCAGCCTCTCCTTTACCACTAATACGAAGTTGGTGTCCGGTATCTACACCTTCTGGAATATGAATAGAAATCGTTTTTTTCGATTTTGTTTGACCGGTTCCTTTACATTTGGAGCAAACACGATCAAAAGATTTTCCACTTCCGTCACATTTTGGGCAAGTATTTCGACTTTGAACAATTCCAAAAATACTTCTTTGCTCGGTTACAACATAACCATGTCCTCCACAATAGTCGCATTTTTTTTCACCAAAGCCACCTTTTCCATGACACTCACTACAAGTATCATTTAAAGTTAACTCAATATCTTTATCAAGTCCGAATGCGGCCTCTTCAAAAGTAAGGTCTAAACGGACTAAAGTATCTCTTCCCTTTCTAGCTCGAGAAGAGCTACTGCCCCCTCCTCCAAAGAAATCAGAAAAAGATGAGAAAGAAGATGAAAAGTCTCCTCCGAATCCTCCTCCAAAAACACTTCTTAAAATATCATTCAAATCAATATCACCAGGATCAAATCCACCATAAGACCCACTACCTTGTTCAAAGGCGGCATGCCCAAATTGATCATATTGACGACGTTTGTTTTCATCTGATAAAACGGCATACGCTTCTCCAATTTCTTTGAACTTTTCTTCGGCACCTGGTTCTTTATTCACATCGGGATGATATTTCTTAGCAAGTTTACGAAAAGCCGACTTTATTTCATCTTGAGTTGCATTTTTTTGAACCCCCAAGACCTCATAATAATCTTTTTTATTCATCGTGATCACTGTCCTTTACTAATTTTTTTAATTCTTCTAATTTTTCACCAATAAGATGAAAAGCTTTTTCAAAAGGTTCTTTCGTCGTTAAATCAATCGAAACATCTTTTAATAAATCTAACACATTTTTATGACTTCCACCTTTTAGAAATTCAATATATTTTTCTTGAAAGTTTGGTGTACCTCCTAATAAATCACTGACAATACAAAGTGCACTGATAAGACCTGTTGCATATTGATAAACATAAAAAGGCGTATAAAAATGAGAAATCCTCATCCATTCATAACGAATTTCATTATCAAGAATCACAGAATCTTCAAAATAAGTTTCATTTAGTTCATAATACGTATTAGAAATCACTTCTTCTGTTAAACTTTCATGATTTTGCATTTTTTCACTCATAAGACATTCAAACTCAGAAAACATCGTTTGACGGTAAATCGTTGCCTTTACTTTATTTAAAAATTCACATAAATAATAAATTTTTTCTTCTTTTTTCTTTGCATGGTCTAAAGCATAAAAAGATAAAAGGGTTTCATTGACAGTCGATGCAATCTCGGCAAGAAAAATTTCATATTGACTATAAATATAAGGATTGGCATCTTTAGAATACATCGAATGAACGGCATGACCCATTTCATGAGCTAAGGTACTCACAGATTCAAAATTGCCTGTAAAATTCAATAACACATAACTTGGAGAATCAAAGCACCCCCATTGATAAGCTCCTGTATGTTTTCCTTTATTAGGATAAAAATCAACCGTTTGATTTTCTAAAATAAATTGAAAATGTTTAAGATAATCCTCTCCAAGTGGAGCCAAAGCTTTGAGTACGAGTTGAATCGCATCTTCTTTCTTATAATGAGTTTTTAAAGGCTTTACCACGGGAGCATACGTATCATATAAATGATATTCTTTTACTCCTAGTAATTCCTTTTTTATTTTTTGAAAATCAATATTCAAATTCATATATTGATGAACGGATGATATAAGCTCATCATATACGGACTTTGTCACATCAATCGAATCTAATTCCATTTCTAAAGCACTTGGATATTTTCGAATTGTTCTAAAAAATTCAAGTTCTTGATAATTTCCCTTTAAAAGAGCCGAAAAGGTATTCTTATGTTCTTCATAATATTTATAAAAAGTTTGAAAGACTTCTTTTCTTACTTCTTGATTTTCATGTTCTAATAATTCTCCATAATTATAACTCGTAAGTTCTACTTTTTTACGAGGAGAAATTGAAACAATCCCAAATTTCGCATCAGTAATATCTAAAGCATCAAAAGCATTTTCTGGTGTTCCAAAAGCACTCGATGCAAGCGCGATTAACTTTTCTTCTTTCTCACTTAAAATACGTTCTTTATCCTTATATAATCTTTCAAAAAACAAATGATATTTTTCTAATTCTTTTTTTTGTTTTAAAATATTTTGAACATAAGAGAAATCTTTTTCCATAAATTCACTGATAACAAAAGACTCACTTTCATGAATACGATGGCTTAAATTTTCAATTTCTAAAACCTCTTTTTTACTTGCACTTAATCTGGTATCTTCATCTAAATGTAATCGAGTATAAATAATTAAACGACCTAATTTTCGACTTTCTTCTTCATCAAGCAATAAATATTGATAAAGAGTTTCGGCATCATCTAGAAGATGCCCTTTTAATTTTAAAATACCTTCATTACATTGTTGAACTTCTTTTATTAAAGTTTGATATTCGGTTTTATTAGAAATAACTTTTGTTAAATCCCAACAGTCTTTTTGATTGATTTCTTTTCTCTCTTTTAAAGTTTCCATATGATAATCCTTTCTATAACTAGGGAAAAGTTCTAGTTTCCTAGAACTTATTTTTATTTTTCTTCGTATGTAGCTTCTTCGACTCCATCATCACTTTTTTTAGATGGTTCTTCGGTAGTTTGAGTCTCTTGAGTTTGATTATTTTTTGCCGCCTCTTCATAAACTTTTGTAGCAAGACGCATACTAATTTCTTTTAATTCTTCAGTTTTCTTTTTCATATCTTCTGTATCATTTTTGCTCATCGCATCTTGAAGTTCTTTGATTTTTTCTTCGGCCTCTTTTTTATCTTTACTATCTACTTTATCGCCTAAATCTTTAATTGCTTTTTCGGTAGCAAAAATCATAGAATCGGCATCATTTTTAGCATCGGCATCGTTTTTACGTTTTTCATCGGCCTCTTTATTGGCTTCTGCTTCTTTCATCATCTTATCAATCTCGGCATCAGTAAGATTTGTATTAGAAGTAATTGTAATTGATTGTTCTTTATTTGTTCCTAAATCTTTAGCCGTTACATTTACAATACCGTTGGCATCAATATCAAATTTAACTTCAATTTGAGGAATTCCTCTTGGTGCAGGTGGAATATTATTAAGTTGGAAGTTTCCAAGTGTTTTATTGTCTGCCGCCATAGGACGTTCTCCTTGTAAAACATGAATATCTACGGCAGGTTGGTTATCAGCAGCTGTACTAAATACTTGACTCTTACTTGTTGGAATCGTCGTATTTCTTGGGATTAAAACAGTCATCACTCCACCAAGAGTTTCAAGTCCAAGAGAAAGAGGAGTAACATCTAGTAAAACTAAATCATCCATTTCTCCAGTTAAAACTCCACCTTGAATAGCCGCACCCATAGCAACGACTTCATCAGGGTTCACTCCCTTATGTGGTTCACGTCCAAGTTCTTTTTTGACTAAATCTTGAATATATGGAATACGAGTTGAACCACCTACTAAAATGACTTCATCAATATCTTTACTACTTAATTTAGCATCACTTAGAGCTTTATGAACAGGATCTAAAGTAGAATCAAATAAATCACGACACAAGTCTTCAAATTTTGCTTTTGATAATTCCATATCTAAATGAAGTGGACCATCACTATTTTGAGAAATAAATGGTAAATTAATTTGAGTAGAACTCATACCAGATAAATCTTTTTTTGCTTTTTCAGATGCATCTTTAATTCTTTGCATTGCCATCGCGTCATTTGATAAATCGACACCATTTTCTTTTTTGAATGTATCTACTAGATAATCCATAATACGTTTATCAAAGTCGTCTCCACCTAATTTGTTATTACCGGCAGTAGATTTTACTTCAAACACACCATCACCAAGTTCTAGAATAGAAACATCGAATGTACCTCCACCTAAGTCATATACTAAAACCGTTTGAGTTTTATCTTGTTTATCAAGTCCATAAGCTAAAGCGGCAGCAGTAGGTTCATTAATAATACGTTTTACATCTAAACCGGCAATTTTTCCGGCATCTTTTGTTGCTTGTCTTTGAGCATCATTAAAGTAAGCAGGAACTGTAATAACCGCCTCAGTGACTTTTTCTCCTAAAAAGCTTTCTGCATCACTTCTTAATTTTCCAAGAATTTTTGCAGAGATTTCTTGTGGAGTCCAATCTTTTCCATTCGCGCTTACTTTCTCAGAAGTACCCATTAATCTTTTAATAGAAGAAATCGTATTTTTTGGATTTGTAACGGCTTGACGTTTTGCACGATCTCCAACTAACGTTTCCTCTCCTTTAAAAGCTACTACAGATGGAGTCGTTCTTCCTCCTTCATCATTTGGGATGACAACAGGACTTCCACCTTCTAATACAGAGACACAACTATTCGTTGTACCTAAATCAATACCTATAATTTTTGCCATATTATTCACTCTCCTTATTATTTACTTTGACCATGGCAGGTCTTATCACTTTATCTTTATAGATATAACCTTTTTGTAACACATCTAAAACGATGTGATTATCATAATCCTTGTCGGAATCGACAAGAACCGCGTTCATCGAAGCCTCATCAAACGCTTGATGTAAACAATCAATTTCTTTCACTTCCATAGACTTTAAAATATCCGTCAAATTACCATAAATCATTTTAAATCCACTTAAGAATTTGCTTAATTCATCCGATAAATTATTATCATCCATGGAAATCGCATGTTGAAAATTATCTAAGATAGGTAGAATTTTTAAAATAAGTTCTTCCCCATCATATTTAAGAATTTTTTCTCTTTCTTCATCACTTCTTCTTTTCATATTTTGCATCTCGGCAGAAATTCTTAAAATCTTTTCGTCTTTTAAACGATTTTCTTCTCTTAATTTTTCAAGTTCCTTTTCTAATTTTTTATCTTTTTTTTCTTCTTTATTTTTTTTCTTAGGAACTTCTACCTTTTTTTCTTCTAAAGTTTCCATTTTTTCTTTTTCCTTATCCATTTTTATCACCTTCATTCAACTCTTTATTAATAAAATTAAGTAAGCCAACCACTCGATCATATTCCATTCTCTTAGGTCCTATAATCGCGATGGTTCCTTCCTCTCCATTTCGGTTATAAGTCGTTTTAATCACCGTCACATTAGGGTCAAATTCACTTTCTTCTCCAATGTAAATATTGACACCACCTTCATGATCTCTAGAATCAATCTTCTCAATCAGTGATTTATCTTCAAATTTTTCCATAATATTTCGAATTTCTTCCACATTATTATATTCAGGTTCTTTTAAAAGTAAATTTTTACCATTGACATGAACTGTTTCATTGGGTTTATTTGCAAAATCTTGAAAAGTTTGAGTAAAGATAGAAAAAATCGTTTCATACTGATTAATTTTCTCGGCTATAACCGGTTTAATTTCATATTCTAACCTCGTAGAAACTTCATTAATAGGAGTTCCAATAAGCATTTTGTTAATAATCTCACAAGTTTTTACCACTTCTTGAATCGAAATCGTTTTGGGTAAAGTAAATTTTTTATTTTGAACAACTCCTTTATCCGTACATACTAACGCGACAATTTCATTATTTTTTAAAGGAATGATACTCACTTGTTGTAAAGCATTTTCATTACTACTTTTTCCTAATACTACACTTGTATAATTCGTAATCTCACTAATGATTTCCATACAAGCTTCCATCGCGTCTGTCAAAGCAAGTCCTTGATTTCGGAAAATCGTTTGTAATTTATTCGCGTCTTTTTCAGATAATTCTTTAGGTTTCATTAAATGAGTCACATAATATTTATAACCCATTTCAGATGGAATTCTTCCAGAAGAAATATGATTTTTTTCTAATAATCCTAAATCTTCTAAATGTGCCATTTCATTTCGAATCGTAGCAGAAGAACATTTAAGTTTCTTACATAATGATTTACTTCCGACTGGTTTAGCCGTAGCAATGTAAGACTCAACAATTTCTTTTAATAACTCTTTTTGTCTTTCGCTCATAATTCACTTCCTTTAGCACTTCCAATATCAAAATGCTACCCATATTATAATATGCTAAATTAGCAGAGTCAATACCTAATTGCTAATTTTACACAAAAAAAATAAAAAAAGAAAAAAGATGAAAGATTAAAAATCATACCATAAAATGACACTATCACTAGAATCAGTTATTTTTAAAGAATAAATATAACCATTAAAATAAGGCTCATAAATCCAATTGGATTTTCCTAAATAATTACTAGTTCGATCCACATTTTTTAAAAATTCCGTTGTTTCAAAAATTTTACTATCAAAAAAAATATCATTTTTATATAATTTAGCAATGTAACTATCTTTTAATTTATCAAATATTACTTTAATTTTAAGTTTTTCATTTATATTAAAAATATTACTATAACTTAATATAGTTGTCACAGTGCCCTCATAACGATTTGAAATTTCAAAATCATTTGTATCATTTCCAATGGCCATGATTAAATTATTATCATTCATTCCTATTCCAAAATCATATATGCGATTCCATCCAGATGCAGAGGTTGACATAAACTCTGTTTCTACAGTAAAACCATCTTCCCAATTAATAGATTCAGGTAAATCTGCTACATCCACATAGTCATTTACTCCATCAAAATAAATTCCTAAATTTCCGTCTTCATCTTCTTGAACCTTTGCTCCATCCATAAATGTTCCATTATATTTATTTCCTGATAAATCAAATAAAGTTGTTTCATCATATGTTTTTATAAAATATAAATTACATTTGGTTCTTGATGTTTTCATTCCTGTTACTACGATAGACCATGTATCCCGATCTAAAGTAGGTTTCATAGTTTCATCTTTTTTTCCTAAAACTCCACAGTAGCTATTTTCTTCATCTAATTGATACCCTTCTTCTTTTTTGGGCATCTCTTTTTGAATCACTCCATCTTTATAAAAAGCAAAATAAAGGTCTCCTACATCTTCAATACTCCCATTTATCACATTAAATTCTTCATTTGTTTCAAAAATAGCAAATGTTCTATATAGAATCACTCCTGTGATTAACAGAATACAAGTGATAGTAAATAAAATAATTCCTATTTTCTTTTTATCTTTTTCTTTAAATTTTTCTAATTTCATATGAAAAAATCACCCTACTTTATAGAATGATTTTATCATATGACCCCCCCCCCGGCGTCAATTTACACTTTGGAAATTTTGTCATTTTAAAGTATGTATTTTAAAATTTTATTTTTCTTCTTGCTTTTTCTTATTTTTAGAATAGTATTTTTTATTTAAAATTTTAACTTTTACACCTTTTTCTAAAGCAAATTTTTTCTTTACTCCATCAGGTAAATTTTTCTTATATACTTTCATTTGTAATCCCTCCTTGTTTAAGTCTATTAGATTATAGCACAAATTAAGAAAAATGCAAAGAATTTATTTATTTCACTAAAAAAATGAAAAAAGAAGACTATTCCTCTTTCAACTTCAATATTTCTTCTTCTGTTAGTCCTGTGATTTCTGAAATGTATGATATTTCAGATTTTCCTAACATTTTCTTAGCTATTTCTAATTTTTCCTCTTTCTTTCCATGTCCTTTTCCAGTTTCATAAGCATATTCTTGGTCCATTTTATCTTTGTCATAATAGAGTAATAAATCTAAGTCTTTTACGATTCGGTCTGCTTCTTTTCTTACTTCTTCCATAAGCTTATCACCTTTGTATAATTCGTCTAATACTTCTTTATCTGAACATACGAATAAATACAATAGCCTTTCTAGCACTTCACCATTTTTAATCGAATTGTAATCTTTTTTTCTTAAATAATCTAGATTTATATCGATAATCCTTAACCCTTCTTCACTAGGAATATAATATGTAGTTTCCATGAACTCTGTGACATAAAGAAAATCTCCTTTTTTATATTCATCAAAAGAATCTATATTGATTAAATATATTTCATTTTGATAGTTTACCTTAAATGAAATAATCCATTCTTCACTTTTCAACACATCATTTATTTCTCTATTCACAATATTCTTATTTAAGGATATTTCTGGATGAATCAGTTCAAAATCCTCTTTTAAATCTTTTACAG